>JAHFFC010000056.1 GCA_023248175.1 Candidatus Omnitrophota bacterium
GCCGCCGCAGAGCAATCGCCATCTGCAAAAAGAAAAATTCCTGAAAGATGATTCGTTCGCGGGCTAGTTTCAATTGCGTGAAATCCGACGGAAAATGAACCTCCTGCAGGGCTTTTGCCAGTGGTATCGGATGATATCTCTGAAGGAGAGCATCGGGCATAGGGTCTTTTACATAAGGAAGATACCGATCAAGGCTCTGATAAATAATTCCTCTTAGAGGACGCTGTGTTAGTTCCTGAGTCAACGGGTAAATCGGAACCACTCTTCCCATATGCAGTGAGTCTTCCTCATCATGACTCAAGATCTCAAACTCCGGCGAGCTCATCTGCAGATGCTGGAAGACTTCAACTTTACCGTAGAGAATCACCTTGTCTCCAACATGAAAATAACCTTTGAGGTAGGATTGGTTAAACCAAACCCCGTAGATCATTCGACTCCCATCACTGACGGCGATTTCGAAAAGAGACATCTTCCTATTTTTCGTCTGGCGAACCCCAGAGGCTAAAACCTCCCCCTTAATCGTATGATATTCCCCTACTTTCACCCGGGCAATGGAGATAAATTGACTCCGATCTTCATATCGGCGGGGGTAGAAGGTGAGCAAATCCCAGATGGTCTGGACACCCAGGCGGTTTAATAGCTGAAACCGCCGCGGACCAACCCCTTTGACATACTGCGCGGATTCTTTGGTGAGGTCCATAGTCGGGGATGATTATAACATACTTGCAAAGCTCATCGCTCTATGGTATAAGAAAAGTTTAGAAGTTCCCCAAGTTGACTGATGACGTTGATAACCCTAAAACTCCCCCTTTTCTAAAGGGGGAAAAAGGGAGATTTAGAGGGTCAAATTCCCCCTCACCCCCCTTTTCTAAAGGGGGGTGTCCAAGTTGATGGGGAACTTCTGAAGAGAAGTTCATTGCGAAAAGGAGTCTTGATTATGGCAAGAATTTGCGACATCTGCGGTAAAGGACCTTCAGCGGGACGGACTTATGCCCGTCGCGGCTTGGCGATCAAAAAGGGGGGGGTCGGTATTAAGACGACTCGGAAAAACAAGAGACGGTTTCTCCCGAATATTCGCAAGGTGCAGGCATTATATCAAGGGGTTGTCCAGCGGTTGAGAGTCTGCACCCAATGCCTGAAGTCTGGTTTGGTCAAACGCCCTCCAGCACGAGTTAAAGCGGTATCTTAATATCTTCTATTCTGAGTTCTGCGAATCGTTCCCCCTGCCATTCGTTCAGAGAAGGCGTGTAAGCAAGATCAATCGTGGAAACTCCACGGAGCTGGGAAAACCAGTCCCCTTTTCCGAAGCCGATCGCTTGGCAGACCTGCGTGCCGTCGCCGACACGGAAGCGGAGAGTGTTAGCTCCAACGATTTCAGGTGGTGATTTAATCTGAACGGACTTGGAGAAAAAAACCGGCCGCTGATTTCCAAAGCCGTATGGAGCCAGCAGTTCCAATTCTTCAAAAAACTTTTGATTGAGCTCTGAGAAAGGAATTTCCCCATCGGCTTCGATGACAGGTATCAAATCCTCCGGTTTGAGCCGCTCGTGAGCGACTCGGTTTAATTTTTCTTTAAAACTCGCTAACTTTTCCCTAGTCACCGTTAAGCCTGCTGCCTGTTTGTGGCCACCGAATCCCTCCAGTGAAGACTCACACTCCTGCAATGCCTCTACCAAATGGAAATTCCGAATGGAGCGGCCGGATCCCTTCCCTCTCCCATCTTTCAGCGCAATGACAATGGAAGGACGGTAGAAACGATCCACCAATCGAGCCGCGACAATGCCGATGACCCCAGGATGCCACCGTTCATCTTCGACGACAATCACTCTCTGCTGCTGGAAATTGACCTGCTCATTCACTTTCTGTACCGCTTGTTTGACTGTCTCCTGTTCTATTTTTTGCCGCGCCCGGTTTTCTCTATCAAGCTGTCCGGCCAGTTCGGCCGCCTCTTCAAAGTCCTGAGTCGTGAGCAACTTCAACGCCGCCTCTGCGGAACTCATTCTTCCCGCTGCGTTGATTCTAGGTCCCACCACAAACCCCAAATGCCCAGCGTCTACCTTCTTAGCCGCCATTCCCGCGACTGCCAGCAGGGCTTTGAATCCGGCCCGGGGAGTTTTGTTGATCCGCTCCAACCCCGCCCGGACAAGAATTCGGTTCTCCCCCACTAATGGCCCCATATCAGCCACCGTCCCTGCCGCTGCCAACTCCAGGTAATCAAATGCCTCTCTGTCTAACAACGCCCACGCCAGTTTGAAAGCAAGGCCGGCGGCTGTCATGTATTTAAAGGAAGAAGGGCACCCTTCCTGTAATGGGTTAATGACAATGGCCTCATGAGGCCATTTTTCTTTCTGCGGCTCATGGTGGTCAACAACAATCACATCAATCCCTTTGCTGGCGGCGAATTGGATCTCTTCTTTTGCGGTCACGCCGCTGTCAACGGTGATCAGCAGTTTTACCTGATCTGCCGCTGCCTGCTGAATGCCGGATAAATTGATCCCATAACCGTCATGAATGCGGTGAGGGATATAGGTATTAACCAACCCTCTCATCCTTCGAATGGTTAAAAAGAGAATCGCCGCACCGGTAGTTCCATCTACATCATAGTCTCCCCAAACCAGAATTTTTTCTTTTTCCGCGATTGCTTGTTTGAGCCGGCTGACCCCACGATCCATATTCTTAATCCGCCAGGGAGATTCCAAGTTGAGGAGCGTTCCGTGGAGAAAATCATGGGCTTGCTCTAGAGAGGTGATTCCTCTATTGGCAAGAATCAGAGAAAGCAGGGGAGAAATGCAAAGATCCTTCTGAAGAGACTCTATCGGCTGCCCTTGTCTAACAACCCATCTTTTTTGCACCAGAGATCCTTCGCGATTCTATTACTTCTTCCAATCCACGACGAGTGGACTGGCGATAAAAATAGTTGAATAACTTCCCGAAATAAGTCCGACCATCATGGTGAACGCAAAATCATTGATCACTTCCCCACCGACGAAATAGAGGCAGAGAACCACCAAGAAAACCGTCAGAGAGGTCAAAATCGTCCGGCTCATGGTCTGGTTCACACTTAAATTAACCAAATCTTTGAAACTCAATTTCTTTAACAAACGGATATTCTCACGGATTCTGTCAAAAATCACGATGGTATCGTTAATGGAATACCCAGCAATCGTCAAAACCGCAGCAACAACCGTGACTGACATCTCTCTTCCACTCAAGGAGACAGCCCCAATCGCAATGATCACATCATGCAGAAGGGCAACGATGGCCGCCAATCCAAACCGCCATTCAAACCGGAAAGCAACATAGGCACAAATCCCTAAGAGGGAAAGAAACAGCGCCCAAACGGCATTTCGCTTCAGCTCTTTGCTGACCACAGGTCCGATATTCTCCACTTTAAGAACTTCTATTTTGCGATCAGAAAAAGTGGACTCCAGTTTTTTCTGAATTGCCTCAAAGGATCCTTTCCCGCTTCTGATCAGAAGATGACGATCGTCCCCCACCTGTTGAATCGTGGCATTTTCCAATCCAATTTCTTTGAGGGTTCCCCTCACCTGTTCTACCGGCACCCCTGGCTGGAAATAAAATTCTTGCGCGGACCCGCCTGCAAACTCAACCGAGAGATTCTTTTCGCCGCGGATAAAGAAGAAGAAGATGCTGCCAATAATAATAGAGGACGAAATCAGGTAGAAACATTTTCTCACGCGCATGTAGTCTAGCTTCGGTTCTTTGAACAGCTGCATCATTGTTAACTTTGTCAACTTCCCTGACGATAGAGCCATATCAAACAATACATGCGTTACCGTCAGAGCGGTAAACATGCTTGAAAAAAGACCGATGGTTAAAGTGATCGCGAAACCCCGGACAGGCCCGGTTCCCAGCCAGAACAAAATGACAGCCGAAACCAACGTTGTAAGATTTGAATCCAAAATAGTCAGGAAGGCTCGTTTGTAACCGTTGTCAACGGCTCCCTGCAATGTTTTTCCCAGATGAAGTTCTTCACGGATTCGTTCGTAAATCAGGACGTTCGCATCCACAGCCATACCGATGGTGAGGATGATACCGGCGATACCGGGAAGGGTCAACGTGGCATTAAAAGCCGCCATGCATCCCAGGATAATCACCAAGTTGAGGAAAAGAGCGATATCGGCCAGAATTCCGCAGAAGAGATAGTATAGGGTCATAAAGACCACGACGAGCAATCCCCCTAAAAGAGTCGCGCGGATTCCGTATTCAATGGAATCCGAACCGAGTGAGGGACCGACGGTTCTCTCCTCTTCCACCACCAACGGAGCCGGCAGAGCTCCTGAACGGAGAACGATTGATAGATCCGAGGCGCTGTCTACCGTGAAACTTCCTGTAATTTGAGCATGGCCGGAAGGAATTGCTTCGTTAATGACTGGGGCAGATTTGATTTTACCATCTAAGACGATGGCCAAACGACGCCCAACATTGGCCGCGGTGAGAGCAGCAAATTCTTTGGCTCCCTCTCCATTGAATTCGATACCGACATACGGCTCATTGAACCGGGACGAATTAAAAGCCATTCTCGCGTCAACCAAACGATCCCCGGTCAGCGCCGCTTGTTTGTGAACTAGGAGAGGACTTTTGTCATCATAGAGAAGTTCATATTCATCTGGCACTGTCCCAGTGAGTGCCTGTTGAATCAATGATGGATCATCCGAGACCAGTTTAAATTCCAGATGGGCTGTTTGGCCAATCAACGTCAAGGCTCGTTCCCGATCGGTTATCCCAGGAAGTTGAATGAGGATTCGATCCTCCCCTTGCTGTTGAATAGAGGGTTCTTTCACGCCAAATTCATCAATACGATTACGGACGACCTCCAGCGCTCTCTCAGCGGCGTCAGCCCGGGCTTTTTCAGGAAGATTAGTAGTATCCACACGAAGAACTAAGTGCATCCCCCCCTGAAGATCCAATCCCAGCTGGATTTTCTCTTGAAGGGGCCACGCTGACCAAATTGAAAAACCAACCACTGCTAATACTAATAACACTCGCCATCTAATATTTCGCCGCATAAACTCTCCTAGGATCCCTTTTTACTGGCAATCGCTGATTTCTGAATCTCAATTTTTACATTTTCTGCAATCCGAAGCAACACCGTATCGTCCTTAATTCCCACAATCGTTCCATAAATACCGCCGGTTGTGATGATTTCATCATTTTTGTCCAGCGCTTTTAGCATCGCTTCATGGGTTTTTCGTGTCTTCTGCTGAGGACGAATAATCAAAAAATAAAAAACGCCAAAAACAAAAACCAGTGGAATGACATTGGCAATCATGACTGCTGTCTGATTCGGGGCGCCAGCCGCCGCGGATTCTTGAGCGTACGCAGTATTAAGAAACATAAACAGCCTCCTCATACTCAAATAAACTCTGTTTGAGTTGTAAGAACGTCCCATTCTGTATCGCTTCCCGTATTTTTCTCATCAGTTTCGTGTAAAAATAAACGTTATGAAAAGAAAGCAGCCTTAATCCTAGAATTTCCCTCCCTTTAATAAGGAAACGAAGATACGCACGGTTAAAATGGCGGCAGGTGTAACAAGAACACGCTTCATCCAGCGGCAGAGGATCTTTCAGGTATTGAGCATCCCTCAGACAGATCACTCCTGTGGATGTGAACGCCGAGCCATAGCGGCCGTACCGCGTGGGGAGAACACAATCAAAAAGATCGATCCCGTGAGAAACAGCAGACAGGATATCCTCTGGCATCCCCACTCCCATTAAATACCGCGGCCGATCAGCCGGTAATTTAGAGGCTGTAAAAGCGGCGATTTCATATCCCATCTCTTTGGGTTCGCCGACGCTGAGTCCCCCGATCGCAAAACCGTTAAAGGGTAAATCTGTTATTTCCGTTGCTGAGCGCTCTCTTAATTTTTTGGACATACCGCCTTGGATAATCCCAAAATGCAAAGGCCCCTCACCCCCTTCGACCCTTCGACGGTGCTCAGGGCAGGCTTCGCTCAGGGCATGCTTCCCCTCTCCCCCTTTGGGGGAGAGGGCTGGGTGAGGGGGTCTATTTCCATTTCCAAAAACGGAACGAAAATAAGTAACCGATCTCCTCCCCCACGACGTAGTTCGCTCAACTGCTTTTTCCACTTCTTTTTCACCAGCATTATACCGCACACACTCATCTAATGGCATCAGAATATCACTTCCCAGCGCTCTTTGAATGTCAATCACGCGCTCTGGAGTGAAAAAGTGAGTCGTCCCATCAATATGAGACTGAAAAAGAACTCCCTCTTCTTCGATTTTCCTCAACCCAGAGAGGCTGAAAACTTGATAGCCGCCGCTGTCGGTAAGAATCGGACCCTCCCACCCCATGAACTGATGAAGCCCACCTAATTCCTCAATTAACTTCTCCCCGGGCTTGATTGCCAGATGATAGGTATTGGAAAGAATAATTTGAAC
>JAHFFC010000057.1:0-2641 GCA_023248175.1 Candidatus Omnitrophota bacterium
TCCTAAAGGAATGGCGAAAGCATCAGCAGGTAAGTCCCGTAAAACTGAAGAAGATACAGGAGATTCTCTCGCTGACGATCAATGGGATTGCGTTTGGTATGAAGAGCACAGGATAAAGTTCAGAAATTCCCCAACAACTGAAAATCTCTTACGCCCCCCTTTAGAAAAGGGGGGTCAGGGGGGATTTGATTCTCTAAATCCTCTAAATCCCCCTTTATCCCCCTTTTTCAAAGGGGGAGTTTTAAGATTATCAACGTCATCAAGCAACTTGGGGAATTTCAAATGATGACATCTTAACTGATGCAGGAGGTAATTTTCTTAACTATATTATTTAAAATAGGTTACAGATATATGGTATACTTATAAGTAGGAAGAGAAGGAGGGATTGGATATGGTCTCTTTGAAGAAGAATCGGTCTGCCAAAGGGTTTACTCTCATCGAAGTGATGATTGTAGTTGCTACGATTGGTCTTTTAGCGGCGATTTCGGTGCCCAATTTCCAGCAGGCAAGAACGACTGCTCAAACGAAAGCCTGCCTCAATAACCTGGCTAAAATTGATTCGGCTAAGGACCTCTACGCCCTGGAGAATAACGTGACGACAGGAACTACTCCCAGTGACTCTGACCTCAATTCCTATCTGAAGGGGGGAATCACACTTGCGAAGAAGTGCCCGGCAGGGGGTAGTGTCTCCATCAACGCGATTGGTTCTAATCCCTCCTGTACCATTTCAGGGCACTCGTCGTTGAGTACAGCGTCATCGAGTACATCCAAACCGTCATTTACATTTGTATCGGTAGAGGATATGACGGTACAGTGATACTAGCTTGAAAGGAATGATGAGATGGGGTCACGGAGAATAAACCGCGATGCAATTCCGTCCCTCTCCTTTGGCTCGATAGAGTGCCTGATCTGCCGCCTGAATCCAAGAGCTGACATCCTCCGTTGTGTAATCCTTTGTAGTAACAAAACCGATACTCGTGGTTACTTTGATCACCTTCTCCCCATTCTTAAATTCCAGAGATCTGATCCGTTCGATAAGGTCTTGTAAATGCTTGGCGGCTCCTGCAAAAGGGGTATTGGGCATGATGATAGCGAACTCCTCGCCGCCATATCGAGCGATGGTATCGGTTCGCTTGGAGTACCTCCTGAGTGTCTCTGCCACTCCCTTTAAAACTTCGTTCCCCATTTCATGTCCGTAAGTGTCGTTAATATTCTTAAAATGATCGAGGTCTAAAATAGCAATTGCCAAATTCTCCTTGTTGGCGATTGTTTTTCTCAGCTCCTGTTTTAATTTCAGAACGAAATATTTGTAGGTGAATAGTTGTGTCAACCCATCTCGAACAACTTCCCTCTGCAATCGAGTGTTTTCAAGCAGAGTCATCGTATACTTCAAAACATGGGGCATCCCGAAGGATGCCATTAAAGTAAGAGTACACCCTAACCCATCCCATATAAAATCCTTGATGAAGCAATAGAGATAGAGGACATTCACCAGTAAAACCAAGAAGACAAAAACAAGAGAGCTTCTTAAAAGCGGAGCTCTGAGGGATATCCCACTCATCAGAACCCCTAATAGGATCACCAATATCCAATTAAACCATGAAGGTGCAAACGTCATAAAACCTGTCTTGAGGAAGGAGAGTGTCGCCAGTATTTGTATCAAAACACCTGGGATATACCCTACTGGTGTGGGATGAATATCATGCCAGAACTCTCCTGTCGCCCCGACAAAAACAATTTTATCGTGGATAGCAGATTCTTCGAATTGCCCCTGTAGAATTTGTTGCACAGGAACGGTTCTGATATCTTGAGTCGTGTAGTAGCGAGCGGGATATAGATAGCGATTTTCGTAAAGAGGAGCTTGAGGAACTCGCTCAGAGCCGAAAAGATTCACAGAGATTTGCTGGGTCCTTTTATCATAAACGAGGATTTGTTCAGGAGAGATTCCCATGGCTTTAGCAGTTACTACCACTGACATCGCATGATGTCTTTCGTGAGAAGGGGTAGCAAAAATAAAAGGGGTAAATCGGCGAATGACTCCATCGAGGTCCCGATAGGTATTGACATGCCCCATTCCAGAGGCTGACTGCGAAATGATCCCAGGAGGTCCTAACTCTTGCCTAGTTTCTGGAATCACCAATGTGATGACCACATTGCCAGCCCGTTGGAAAGCCTCCACAAGCAGCTGATCCTCCTGTGGATTTTGGCTCTCTCCGCCAAATACCAGATCTAAAGCGATCACCTTGGGCGAAGCGGTAGACAAACGATCTACGACATCGGCAATAACACTTCTGGGCCAGGGCCATCTCATTTTTAATGCATTCATGGATCCTTCATCAATGGCAATCAAGGTGAACGGATCCAATGAATCTCGCTTCTCATCCTGCTGATATTTGATCTGATAGCCCCAATCCAGCGTTCTTAAATAAAAAGATTGCATGAACGGCAAATGCCGCAGGAGAGAGAAATAAAGAAGAGTGATCGCACTGGCTAAAACAAGGGTATAGAGGATGTCTTTATATCTCATTATGGTTGTATGTCTAGCTGAGAGCTGAGAAAAATTATTGTAGCTTATTTAAACAAAGGGTGTCAAACAACAGACAAGAAAAGTTTAAGTGGGGGGCAGAAATTCCCCAAGTTG
>JAHFFC010000057.1:2651-6348 GCA_023248175.1 Candidatus Omnitrophota bacterium
CATGGAATACTTCCTTGCCAAAGGAGGAATGTCGCATATGTCCTTGACTTATACAAACATTTGCCAACGGGTGACTTTTATGAGATAATTAAATACCTAAAAAAACAATCGTTCATATTTAAGTAGGAGAAAATACAGATGAAAGTGATCGTTACCGGTATTACAGGGTTTGTTGGAAGCCATCTCGCAGAATTTTTGTTGACGCAAGGGGGAATCGAAGTTCATGGATTAGTTCGTTGGCGAAGCAAGCTGGACAATATCCAGCCGATGGTGAATCGTCTGAATCTTCACGAATGTGATCTGCGGGATGCCGTCAGCGTTCGTACCATCATTGAACAAATCCGCCCCGATCGGATTTTTCATTTAGCGGCGCAATCCTTTGTCCCGACTTCATGGAAAGCTCCCACCGAAACTTTAACGACCAATATCGTTGGACAGGTCAATCTGCTGGAGGCGGTTCGCACCAGTGGAGTTCAATGCAGTATTCAGATAGCCGGAAGTTCCGAAGAGTACGGCATGGTTTTAGAGAACGAGATTCCTATCCGCGAGGAAAATCCTTTGCGTCCTTTAAGCCCTTACGCGGTCTCTAAAGTAGGACAGGATCTTTTAGGGTATCAATACTATCAAAGTTACAAGATGCCGATCGTCCGCACGCGGGGTTTCAATCACTCCGGCCCTAGAAGAGGGGATGTTTTTGTCGAGAGCAATTTCGCCAAGCAGATCGCGGCGATTGAAATGGGGCTTCAGCCCCCCGTTATTTCAGTCGGGAATTTGACGGCGAGACGGGATTTCACCGACGTCCGAGATATGGTCCTCGGGTATTGGCTGGCGTTGGAAAAAGGAAAACCCGGGGAAGTGTACAATATCGCTTCGGGGAAAGACTACACGATTCAACGGATTTTGGATCTTCTGCTGGGATATTCCAGTGTCAAGGTAAAGATCGAAACAAATCCTGACCGCTTGAGGCCAAGCGACGTTCCGATCCTTTTGGGGGACAGTACCAAATTCCGCCGCGCGACAGGATGGGCTCCCACGATTCCTTTTGAGAAAACATTGGAAGATTTATTAAACTATTGGAGAGCCGAACTGCAGAAAGCAGAATCGAACAGCCAGATGACCTCAAAAGTGATCCGATGATCGGGGCGTTAAAAACGGAAAATGTCCGTGAGTTAATTTGCCAGTTGTGCCGGCAGTTCTATTCCCTGGGGTGGGTGAGCGGGACCGGTGGAGGGATCTCCATTCGAGATGGGGACAAAATTTACATGGCTCCCAGCGGAGTTCAAAAGGAACGAATTGAGCCGGAGGATATTTACGTTTTAGATCTACAGGGAAATGTCATCGAAGGTCCCGAAGAGGGATATTGCGTTTCCGCCTGCAAGCCGCTTTTCATGAATGCTTATCGTTTGAGGGGCGCCGGGGCGGTGATTCACAGCCATTCTTTGAATGCCATGCTGGCGACTCTGATCAGCGATTCCGTTTTCCGCGTGACGGGTCTTGAAATGATGAAGGGAATCGAGGGAATGAGCATCTATGACACGCTCGAGGTCCCGATCGTTGGCAACACGCCGCACGAATCACAGTTGACCGATTCCATGGCTCTAGCGATGCGGCAATTCCCCAAGACGCAGGCGGTGCTTGTCAAGGGGCATGGTGTTTATGTATGGGGAAAAGACTGGAAGCAGGCAAAAACTCAAGCCGAGTGTTACGATTACCTTTTCGCGGCGGCGGTAGAGATGCACCAGCTTCAGTATAGAGACGATAAGGAGTGCCATCCATGAAAGCGTTCCTGTTAGACGATCCACAGCAGAGAGAATTGACCCCTGAAGAACTCGCGCGGGAAGGAGTTTTCAATCAAAGGCTGGGAACCGAGCCGAAAGAGTATCAGCCGACCATGGACTGGTTGAAAAATAAAAATGGGTATATCGAGCAGGATACCGTCGAACTCAAACCGGCGATGCCCAATCTTGAAGAGATTTGCAATAAATTTATTGACGAGCACCGGCATGATGAAGACGAAGTCCGGTTTATTCTTTTGGGGGAGGGGATTTTCGACATTCGCTCCAGCAAAGATCAGTGGATGCGGGTCAAGGTGGAGCAGGGAGATTTAATTGTGGTCCCCGCGGGACGATATCACCGCTTCACGCTGACGGAGAAGAAGACAATTTGTTGTGTCCGTCTCTTCAAAGACAAATCCGGATGGGTCCCGGCTTATCGGAGTCAAGAATTAGTAACCCCTTGTCATTCCGAGCAACCGAGTCCGTCCTGAGTTTATCGAAGGACGGACGAGGGCGTCGAGGAATCTAGTACAGATCAAGATTCCTCCGCTTCGTCCCGCCCGCCAGACTTCGTCTGGCGAGGCGGACTTCGGTCGGAATGACAAATTAAAAGTTTATACCGTTGATAAATGCCTAAGAGCACTACTCCAACATACACTCTCTCAAAGACCGGGGAATTTTCCATTCGTCAATACCCTCACTCTTCTCCTTTCGCCAGTTTCTTTCCGGGGATCGCGGGGGAGTGGGGAATTCCGATGTGGGTTTTTTACGTCAACCGCGGGCAGGGGATCGCGAGCTTCGGCGTCCAGGATAAAGATCACCCGATCATGGAATTTTTACCGGCCAGCCGGGCGTGGCGGCTGGTCACGCTTCAGGGGTTTCGCACGTTTATCAAAATTCATCGCGGCGGCAAGCTCCATTATTATGAACCGTTCCAATTCCCAAGGACTCATTCGATCCGGGTCATCCAGACGATGCGAATCGAACCGCACGAGTTGATGATCGAGGAAGAAAATCGCGACCTCGGTTTGACATTTCAGGTTCGGTATTTCACGGTTCCCAATGAACCGTTCGCCGCTCTCGCAAGAATCCTCACGATTACAAACCTCGCTTCGAAAAAACAGCGTATTTCCGTCGTGGACGGAATGCCGGTGATGATCCCGTACGGAATGGCGGACTGGTTTATCAAACATATGAGCCGCACGATCGAAGCGTGGGTGCAGGTGGATAACCTGGAAAACGGGGCGCCGTTTTACCGTCTGCGAGTCGAGCCGCATGACCGCCCCGAGGTCGTCCACATCGACAAAGGAAATTTCTATTGCGGGTTTTCGGAAAACAACGGGAAAACAAATCGGCTCACCCCCATTGTGGATCCCACGATTCTCTTCGGCGCTGTTTCTGATTTCTCGCTCCCGGCCAATTTTATCTGTACACCGTTGCGGATCCCCCGGATACAGCACGCGTCTGAGAAAACCCCCTGCGCTTTTGGCGTGGCGGAGGAAATCGTTCCAGCCGGTGGGTCAGTGGCGCTCTATTCTCTCTTTGGGCATATGTCTAGCCGGGATTCGCTGAACGCGTCCCTGCCGCAGATTCAACAGGTGAGTTTCTTCCAGAAAAAAGAAAAAGAAAATCAGCAATTGATCCGGGAATTGACCCATCCGATCGCGGCCGCGAGTGCTAATCCCGCGTGGGACGGCTATTGCCGCCAGAGTTATCTCGACAATGTCCTGCGGGGAGGCAAGCCGGTTCTCTTGGGGGAAAAAAGAAAAAGAGTGTTTTACATCTATTCACGCAAACACGGCGATCTCGAAAGAGATTACAACCAGTTTGTCGTCCCTGCTACTTATTTCTCCCAAGGGAACGCCAATTATCGCGACGTCAATCAGAATCGGCGCAATGACGTTTGGTTCTACCCGGAGGTA
>JAHFFC010000058.1 GCA_023248175.1 Candidatus Omnitrophota bacterium
CCGATCTGTTGCGCGAAGCGGAAGTTCGCCTGCGTCAGATCGGGACGTAGTCCACTGAAGCATTACGGTCAAAACTATTTTATGTTACAATATTCGTAACTATTCAGCTCCGATGTCATTCTGGTTCTTCAGGGAATTGTGTGGGGGAAGTCACCCCCCTTTAACAAAGGGGGGTAAGGGGGGATTTTAAGGGTATGTTGGAAAATCTCCCCCGACCCCTCTTTTCCAAAGAGGGGTGGAATCCACAGAAAATCTGGAAGAACCTCTAAAAGAGGGGTATTTTGGGTTAGATTCTTAGATGACGCGACGATATTCTCTTCGGTTAGATTTTACATGGCTCGAAACGCCAGTCATCTTGTGGCAAGTTAGAAATTTTCGTATAAATTCGGCTAAGTTGTTCAGAAAATAGTTCCCTGGCTTATCCCACACGGGCATGGGCAGACTCAATCAGAGCATCGGCTGTTTCGCCATCCTCAGGAAAACTGGCTATTCCCATGGCGACCGCGATTTTTTGATTTAACCCGACTTTCAACAAATAATCACAGATCATTTCTCGGATCCTTTTGGCTACTACCCCTGCGTCCCGCTTGCCTGTAGCAGGCAATACCACAAAAATGGCCTTGCTTCCTTGCACCACGCTGTCCGCCTGACGGCGAAGGCCGGCTGAGATGACTTCCTCTAAGCCACGCATCAGGGAAATGGCTTTCTCCGGGGCAATCTCGTCCTGGGTCCCCTCAAGGCTCTGTCCGTAATATGTCAAGATGACCGCTTTTTGTAATAAGTGAAATGTCCGCTTTAAGGTTTTTAATTTAGGATTTCATGGTTTAGTTTTTGGGTTAAGAGAACCGTTCTTTGAAAGTTGAAGTAATCTCGATTTGAGTACCTGTACGCCTCTGGCGTAAAGGTTTAGCCTTAACTGGATTAAGATCGTTGAAATTTGAGCAAATGTGAGGGTCATTTTGTGAGTCTCCAAGGGTTCAAGCTGCATTTTTGAGCTTGAGGGTTGAAAGAATGAGAGAGCGATCGTTGTGGAAACGACCCAGAGTGTGAGGGCCATAAACGATGCTGAGGGTGCCATTGAGGTGTTCATTGACCATGACTCGGCACTTGGCAAAACTGATTCGTAAGGGTGAGGGTTGAATCTGTAAGATACGATTGCCATAGCTAACGGTGTCATCGTTAGCGACGGTTCGTGCGTGTTTGAGGCAAAACACTCGATCAAGATCAATGCCATTGGCAGGAATAAAAGCAGAACCTTGTTGAGTCGGGGTGACCTTAAATCGATGGTTATAGTCAGGGATGAGTTTTTCACGGATCAAGAGATTGGCTTGATCCAGAGATCGTACTCCCGCCAGACGAAATTCTTGGGGCCAGCGACCTTGGAGAGTCCCAAAGAGTCTCTCGGATCTTCCCCGAGCTTGAGGACTGTAAGCGGCAATCGGTTGAATATTCAATTCCCTCAAGGCTCGAGCGATTTGAGTTGGCTGGTGAGTATCTACAGGCTGGCCTGCTTTGGGAGTCAAAAAGAAATGGCTCCCCCGATCGGTATAGAGCGAGCAGAAAATACCCTTTTCTTCAACAACATGGCGTAACAAACTCATACAACTGTGCGTATCTTCTTCATCCACCAAACAGGCGTCATACATTTCGGTATTGGCATCGTCACAGAGAACTAACAAATCTTGGGTTTGATCGAGCAATAGGGGTAGCCAGGCATGGGTGGAACCATCCAAATGAAGCATCATTCCCACTAAGGGACGACGAGGTCTTTGTTTTCGATGTTTGCCCTTGGTTTGGGCCTTAGCGACCAATCCTGCCGTCTGCAAGGCAGTCTTGACCCAGGGATAACTGAGTTTAATCTGGTGAACCTCTGTTAACTTCTCATGGAAGTGTTTGACGTTGAGATCGGAATATTGTTTTCGGTAAAGTTGGAGAACCCGTTCTACTGTCTTGAGAGGGACTCGTTTGGGACTAGGACGGCGTTTACGACGGTCAAATAAACCATCGTAGCCTCTTTCTTCATAACGGTTCTTCCAACGTCTCATGGTTCGACAACTGATTCCGATGATTTCAGCCGCATCAATCCATGTGATTTGTTTTGACATGGCTCTCAAGAGGACCTCTTGTATTTTCATTGTCCGCTCCATAGCGGGGTAAGAATAGTTGACCATGGTCTGTTTTTCTCCTTTTCTCTTCCCCCATGGCCTTATATCCTACTCCGGTCAAAGCGGACATTTCATATATCATGATATGCGGACATTTCATATATTACCGACAGGCGCGAATCAAGTGATTGACAAAGTCAATGGTATCGGATATACTTTTAATGTAGATACAAAAGAGACTACAAAGAGCCAAATCAATGAGTATCGCGACCCATTTACTAAAAGCCCATCGTGTAGGGATTAGGAATTTTAAGGAACATCTCTCCACAAAATCTCTCAGGGAACCTCTGATCGTCACTGATCGAGGTACGCCTGTCAGCGTGAATTTACCTTACTCCGATGTATTAGAATTGCTAGACATCGTTGATGAGCTCTCAGATTTAGCAACGGTATCAACGATTTACGAAGGTAGAAATGCGATCAGGCTTGGGGCAAAAGGCATCCCTGTTTCTCGTCTCTTTGATCGAATACGATCAAAGCGCCAATGACCTACCAGATTCTATTCCCTAACCACTCTATTGAGAAAAAGTTCCATCAACTTCTTTCAAAGATCTCTCCAAAGAACCAAGATGACATCATGAAGGAAATTGAGAATCTTGCCAATGGCCCTTGCCCCTATGGAAGAAAACCCTTTAAAAGATTGAACCCGCCTGTACAACTTTACCAATTCACAGCCCGATACAGAATCCGAATCGGAGACTTCAGAGTTCTCTACGATGTTGACCCTGCAAGAAAGATTGTCTGGATTTTAGCTTTAAGAAAACGAGGGGAAGGAACGTACAAAAGGTAAGACAAGGTAAGGGTCAAGTCTGGACACGAGACAAATCGTAGATCTCTGTTTCAATCCAACGATTTTGGTAAGAAATTTCAAGTTTGATGATAGGGCAAGGCGCATCTCTATAGACCTTATATTCGGTTCTTCAGGGAATTGTGTGGGGGAAGTCACCCCCCCTTTAACAAAGGGGGATGAGGGGGGATTTTAAGGGTATGTTGGAAAATCTCCCCCGACCCCTCTTTTCCAAAGAGGGGTGGAATCCACAGAAAACAGTTCCCTGGCTTTGGCTGGTTTTCACAAAATAACTCGATTTTTTTCTTTGGCGAGATCATTGTTTGCAGAATATTATATCACAGCCTTGTTAGATTTTTCTGATTTATTTCAAGTTTTTCATCATGAGTAGAAGATGAATTGTAAAAATGGACCTTTTCTTGTATAATAGTCACCATGCAACGACGACTCATTACCCATGAAGGTTACGAAAAGCTAGTGAAGGAGCTGGAGGATCTTAGGAAACAGCGGCGGCCTCTTTCTGAAGCCATTGGAAGGGCTCGGGAGATGGGAGACATTTCTGAGAACGCAGAGTACCATGCCGCCAGAGAGCGGCTCGGGTTGCTTGAGGGGAAGATTGCGGATCTGGAATTCCGGTTGAGTCAGGTTCAGATAGTTGATCCTTCTCAGATTGAGAAGAGTAAGGCTTATTTTGGAGCCAAGGTCACTCTGTTTGAAGAAGGGACAAAGAAGGAAGTTCACTACCGGTTAGTTGGAATGGATGAAGCTGATCCGAACAATGGAAAGTTGTCAATCTCGTCTCCTGTAGGGAAAGCGATTCTGGGTCATGCCTTGCATGAGAAGATCGAGGTTAAAACTCCCGCCGGCGTTTCTCACTATCAAATTGTCAAAATAGAGTGGTAAGACGGGAAGTAAGAGTTTAATTTTTTGCTTCCGCTAGGTGGGTTTTTAATTTTTTCCACGTGGTTCCACCGACGATGCCATCGGTGTTCAAACCGTTTGATTTTTGAAAAGCCATAATGGCTTCACGGGTTTTGGAGCCGATCTTTCCGTCAAGGGAGCCGATGTCGTAACCGGCGGCTTGAAGGGCTTTTTGAATATTTTTGTTGGTCAATTTGATTTGGGATTCGGTTTTGGTTTTCGCGATTTGCTCCGAAAGGAGTTTGTTCTGCGCTTCTTGCTTGGCTTCGAGGTCGGCTAAATCAGTTTCGAGCCGACCGATCACTTGCTGGTGTTCCAGATTTTCCTGCTGTAAGGACCGGTTTTCTTGTTCTAAGGATCGAACTTTGAGGGAGAGCTGATTGACTTGGTCAAGGAGAGTTTCTTTTTGTTGAGAACGGAGCGTGACACAGCCGGAAACAAGCAATCCGCTTGCCATGAGTATTATGATAAGGAAAAGTGATTTTTTCATAGAGGGCCTCCTGGATTAGCTGATTCATTGAAGATGCCAATAGATTATCAGAATCATACAGCAAAGGTCAAGAAATAAACCCAAGGATAGAAAATGGATATTCGTAACATCGCGATTATTGCTCACGTGGATCACGGCAAAACAACCCTTGTGGACGGGATGTTGAAACAGACTCATACTTTCCGCGACAATCAAAAAGAAATGCAGGAAGTCTGTATTATGGATTCCAATGATTTGGAGAGAGAAAAGGGAATTACAATTCTTGCCAAAAACACGGCGGTTTTCTATAAAGGGATCAAGATCAATATTATTGACACACCCGGTCACGCAGATTTTGGTGGAGAGGTCGAGCGTGTCCTTTCGATGGCCGATGGAGCTCTGTTGATTGTGGATGCTGCTGAAGGGCCATTGCCTCAAACCCGCTTTGTCTTAAAGAAGGCAATTGAAGCCAAACTGAAGATTATTCTAGTCATTAATAAGATTGACAAAAAAGATGCCCGCCCTCTCGAAACCCTGCGAGAGACCGAAGAACTTTTTCTGCAACTCGCTCCAGATCCTTCTTATCTAGATTTTCACATCCTCTATTGCGTTGGGCGGGAAGGAAAGGCATTTCGGCAACTCCCACAGGGAGACCTAACGCAGATTTCAGCTAACCTAGATCCGTTGTTTGAAATGATTCTCGATCAGGTACCGACGGCGGTTTCCAATATCGTTCAATCTTTCCAAATGCAGATCACCAATCTCGAATACAACGATTACGTGGGAATGCTTGGCATCGGGAGAGTCCGGCAGGGAAAGCTCTCGCTGGGGGAGACAATTTCTTTGGTGACTCCGGAAGGAATCATTGGGACCTACAAGGTTGAAAAACTCTACACCAGCCGCGGACTTGCTCGAGAGGAAATAGAAATGGCTGAGAATGGGGATATCATCGCGATTGCCGGTATTGACAAGCTGGCGATCGGACAGACATTGACCGCGCCCCAGTCTCCTGAGGCTCTTCCTCTCATCCAAATCCAAGAGCCGACGATGAAGGTATGCATTGGGCCAAACTCAAGTCCACTGGCAGGGAGAGAAGGGAAATTCTGCACGTCACGGCAGTTGGGAGAAAGGTTGTTTAAAGAAATTCAAACGAACATCAGCCTTCGGGTGGAACGCTCGAGCGACTCAAACGAATATATCGTTTCCGGAAGGGGAGAACTGCATCTCGCGATTTTGATTGAAACGATGCGACGGGAAGGGTACGAAATGCAGGTCTCAAAGCCGGAAGTGATTCTCAAGAAAGAAGAGGATCAGATATTAGAGCCTTATGAAGAAGTAACGCTGGATGTTCCAGAAGAATATATCGGAGAGATTACTTCCGAATTGGGACAGCGAAAAACAGAGATGGTCTCCATGCATCATGACGGAAGAGGCCGTGTTAAAATGGTCTACCATGGCGCCCAGCGGAATTTAATGGGAGTCAGAAATGCGCTGCTGACAAAGACAAAAGGAACTGTTGGATATTTTACCTATTTTTCGGGTTATCGGCCGCTGGGAGCTAAAATGGAGCGGGTTCGTAACGGAGTTTTAATCGCCGATCAAGCAGGGACTTCTCGTTCCTACGGTTTGGAAAATGCCCAGGAGCGAGGGGTGCTCTTTATCGCTTCCGGTGTCGAGGTGTATGAAGGAATGGTTGTTGGATTGAATACCCGTGATTTCGACATCGAGATCAACGTTTGCAAGGAAAAAAGACAAACAAACGTCCGCAGTGAGACTGCCGACATCGCAATTCAGTTAACGCCCCCTGTCATCATGAGCTTGGAGCAGGGCTTGGATTTTCTGGAGGAGGATGAGCTGCTGGAAGTGACACCTCAAAATCTGCGCCTTCGCAAGAAACTACTCGGTAAAGTCGAGCGGG
>JAHFFC010000059.1 GCA_023248175.1 Candidatus Omnitrophota bacterium
TCTCCGGCTCGAAATCGAGTTTTTTGTCAGATGTGACATTCCTCAGTTCTCCGATTTTCCGCTCGATCTCAACGATCGGTTTCTCGAAATCTAGTTCTCCAGCCATTTGATACTCCTAACTCACCTTACGCAGTTCCCCTGTGTCCCACCTTCAGGGGGTTCTTTTCGCCTGAGGCGAGCACTTCGCTACGGTTCGTTCAGAATGACAGCACTGCGTAAGGTGAGCTCCTAAGATTCAAGACTTCCCTTTATTAGCTTCTTCTAAACTGTCAACGATCTTGACTTGCGTTCCCTCAGGCAACAACGCATAAAGTTCCTCAACATCTTCGTTGAGCATTCTCACACACCCAGCCGTCACCGCCTGTCCAATCTTTTCTGGTTCAACCGTGCCATGAATACCATAGCCCTTCGGATAATCCTTGGATGAAATCCCCAGCCACCGTGTCCCCAGAATATTGTCGGCGCTCCCCGGTGGAATCACCGCCCCTGTCTTGTACCAAACTGGATTAACGAGCCGGGTTACGATAGTGAAATCCCCGGTCGGTGTTGAATGATCTTTCCCCGTGGAAACCGCATAAGTTTTTATCGCTTTCCCATCTAGGCGAAGTTCCAGCTTGTTATCTACTTTAGTGACCACCACGTCAAATTTCCCGGGTGGAATTTTCAGTTTCTCTCCGACTCTAATCATCTCTCCCTGGAGCCTATTCAGCTGTTTCAGCAGATCAACGGTTGTGCCGCATTGCCGGGCAATTTTGATAAGGGAATCCCCGGGCTCAACAGTATGTTCCGTACTTTGTTCTGAAAGAACTTCCATCACATTGAGCGAACCCTCCTGTTTCGGCGCCGAGTGATTCTTTGACAGACCGAACCAAACCAACAACCCGCCGCAAATCAACACCATCATCAGCACCAGCCATCGTTTATTCATCACTCACCCCCACAAGTTTTGGCACATCAAAGCCATTGCCACCCCAAGAATACCCCCCACAACCACTTGAATAGGAGTATGCCCAATTAACTCCTTTAATCTTTCGTCGCGGATTCCCTTA
The DNA here is from genome assembly GCA_023248175.1 of Candidatus Omnitrophota bacterium. Classification (GTDB taxonomy): domain Bacteria; phylum Omnitrophota; class Gorgyraeia; order JACOVV01; family JACOVV01; genus JACOVV01. Next base: position 1,050 of record JAHFFC010000059.1, read on the forward strand.
TTCAAATAGATATCGTCTATGATTCGATTGAGAATACCGGCTTGTCTCCCAGCAGAGCGCCGAACCCCTTGAGCATCAAACATCGTCACCAGACTGAAAATCAGAGTTACCGCAAATAACGGGCTGTCAAACCCCATCCGGATACCAACCGCGGTCGCCAAGGCGCTCACACCGGCAGCGTGAGCGCTCGGCATTCCGCCTGTCCCGGCAATCCATTTAAAATTGAAACGTTGCCCCTGGAATAGCAGGAATAATATTTTGAGCGTTTGCGCAATAAACCAGGTGAGAAGGGTCGTAAGGAAAATTTCATTCTTCCAGATTTCGGCAATGAAATCTCGCATGCTAGAAGTTGTCACTAAATCTGGCCATCTTTAGCCAATGGAGCCACTGGCGACAATGGGGCTGGCGTTACTTCAACCGTTCCATGGTTGCGGAGTATCAGCCTCCCCTCCCGGATGAGAAACCCCCTGTTTCCGGCAATAAGCATCTGGCGATCCTTATTTTTTAAAGTCCTTTTTTTTTCCTCAACTCGGTGTTGTTTGATATTCTTGATAGCCTGTTTTAAAACCGTGATATCCTGAAATTTCTTCTCGAGTAATTCCTTTTCCGATGTTAAAATGGTTACTCTCTTTTCTAATATCTGCCGGCTCTCAAGCAGGGTATTCACTTTTTCAATGAGCGGTTTATCCCGATCCCCCAACGCGGAAAGCTGAAACTGAGCCTGGCTCAAAGTCTTTTCAATCGCTGACAGTTCACTCTTTGCATGGTCAAGTTCCTGCTCAACTCCCTTTTTCTCAACGATCACCTTCTGTAACTCATCAACCCTTTTGCTATATTCCGTTTCCATCTGCTGAATCACAGCATCGGCATGTTTTGTGACCCGTCTCATGGTAAAGTGTTGATAGGCAACTAAAAATAGCAACGATCCAATGAGTATCCATCGCGTCGGTCGTCCCATATGTTCTCCTTTTCTCTATATACTGATATACAACAAAACTCTCCAAAATGCAAATCCCTACTCGATGATGACATCCTTATAAGTTTTCCCTGATGGAATCATCGGAAGAACATGTTCCTGGTAGGGAACAATCACATCCAAAACGTAGGTTGTTTTTGCCGCCAACATCTCTTTAATGGCATCGGCAAGCTCTTTTTTCTGACTCACTTTACGCCCCGGAAGCTTAAACGAATTAGCCATTTTCACAAAATCGGGATAGGAATTTTTGTCGCTTGGATCCCCGATGTAAGTATGCGCCCGATTCCCCTTGTAAAAGCGGTCCTCCCACTGCACTACCATTCCCAAGTGCTGATTGTTTAAGATCATCACTTTAACAGCGATTTTCTCTAGGTAAGCCGTTGCCAGTTCCTGAACATTCATCAGGAAACTGCCATCGCCGTCAATATCAACGACCTCTTTTTCAGGATGCGCCAGTTTTGCCCCCAGTGCCGCCGGAAATCCGAATCCCATCGCCCCTAATCCCGATGATGACAAAAGCTGCCGCGGCCGCGTGAATTTGTAGTGCTGGGCAGTCCACATCTGATGCTGTCCCACGCCGACAGCGACAATCGCGTCGCCATGGGTCATCTCGCTTAAAAGCCGGATGGCGTATTGAGGAAGGATGCAATCATCGCGGTCTTTAAAATCAAACGGGTATTGTTTCTTCCACTGCTCAATTTGCTGGCGCCATTGACTGTAATCGCCCGGCTTAACTATCTTTAGAAGTTCCTCAAGAGCGTAACGGATATCGCTCACGACCGGGATATGGACCTCCCTATTCTTGTTGATCTCGGAGGGATCAATATCCACGTGCACAATCGTCCCGTGTTCGGCAAACTTCTCCACTTTGCCAGTCACCCGGTCATCAAAACGAACGCCAAAGGCAAGTAAAAGATCCCCTTCATTGACGGCGTTGTTGGCGAAAACAGATCCGTGCATCCCCAGCATCCGGAGAGCCAGCGGATCGGTTTCAGGGAAACAGCCTAGCCCCATAACCGTCTGCGCCACTGGAATTTGTGTCTTCTTGGCAAACTTCCGCAATGCCTCCGACGCCCCGGAAGCAATAATGCCTCCTCCGACATAGAGAACCGGCCTCTTCGCCTTCGCAATCGCATCGGTGATTTGACGGAGCTGATTCGGGTGCGCGTGAATGTTCGGCTTGTAACTGCGCATCTCCACTTTTTCTGGAAACTCGGGAACCACCATCTCCTGCTGGACATCCTTAGGAATGTCCACCACGACGGGCCCGGGCCTGCCGGTGGAAGCAATGTAAAAAGCTTCCTTAATAATCCGTGGGATGTTACGAACATCCTGAACTAAATAATTGTGTTTCACGATCGGGCGGGTGACGCCGATTACATCGGTCTCTTGGAAAGCATTCTTCCCAATCCAGTAGCGGGGCACCTGCCCCGTGATCGCTACCAAAGGAATAGAATCCATAGAGGCATCGGCAAGACCTGTGACTAGATTCGTCGCCCCGGGCCCAGAGGTAGCAATACAAACCCCAACCTTGCCGCTGGCACGGGCATACCCTTCAGCAGCGAAAACCTCCCCTTGCTCATGGCGGGGAAGAATCGTCCGGATCTTCTTGGAGTAAGTCAAGGACTGATGGAGCTCCATGCTCGCCCCGCCGGGATAGGCAAAAAGAACCTCAACCCCCTCTCGCTCAAGGGCTTTGATCACAACCTCTGCCCCTTTTATCGGCTTCTCTGTTTTTGAGTCGTGATGTTCCATATGAGCGGTTAGTATATCACAAAACTCACTTTTTTTGAAAGAATTTGCCGAGTGGATACGTCTATATCTCTAACAAGGAGGATTCTCATGTTATCCAAGACCTTTTCCGCAAGCCCATTAGGAATCCAAGCCTGTTTAGTCGAAGTTGAGGTAGAGTTAGCCCAAGGTCTCCCGCAGGTGATTCTTGTCGGGCTTCCGGACACCGCTCTGCGTGAGAGTCGGGATCGAATTCTCACAGCCATTCGGCAGAGTTGTTTTCCATATGAACCGCGCAAGCTCATTATTAATCTGGCGCCGGCCGATTTGCGGAAAGAGGGGTCCCTGTTTGATCTCTCTATTGCGGTCGGAATTTTGGCCGCGCAGGGAATTGTTTCTCAAGAAGCAGTCCAGCAATATGTGATGATCGGCGAACTCGCTCTGGATGGCGCCATTCGCCCTGTTCGGGGGGTCTTGCCCATCGCGCTTTCCATGGTTAAACACGGAAAACATAAATTGCTCCTCCCTGTCAGCAACGTCCGTGAAGCGAGCATCGTCAGTGGAATCGAGTGTTATCCTGTACAGAGTTTAGCAGAAACAGTCTCATTTCTGAATGGTGAGACTCCTATCTCTGCCTTTCAATTTCTACAGGACTTACCTTCCGAGGAGATAGAAACCTATCACGCTTCCTTTGACTTTGCCGATGTGCAGGGACAGTTTCAGGCCAAGCGGGCGTTAGAGATCGCCGCGGCAGGACAGCATAATGTTCTGCTGATCGGACCTCCAGGGAGTGGAAAGACGATGTTGGCTCAACGATTGCCCACCATTCTGCCGCCGATGAGCCGGGGAGAATCGCTGGAGACCAGCGCTCTTTACAGTATCGTCGGCCAATTGAATCGTGAGCGCCCACTGTTAACCCATCGCCCTTTTCGCACCCCGCATCACTCCGCCAGCGCCGTCGCTCTCTGCGGCGGGGGAACCCACCCCCGCCCCGGCGAAATCAGTCTTGCCAATCACGGGATTCTTTTCCTGGATGAGTTTCCTGAATTCGACCGATCCACTCTGGAATCGCTGCGCCAGCCAATGGAAGAAGGAGAGATTACCATCGCGCGAATCCAGCAATCGCTCCGGTTCCCGGCGAGGTTCTTGCTGGTAGCGGCAATGAATCCCTGCCCCTGCGGATTCCTCGGCGATCCTCGCAATGAATGTTCCTGCTCTTCCCGCGAAGTCTGGCGATACCGTCACAAAATTTCAGGACCGCTCTTGGATCGGATTGACATCCAAGTAGAGGTCCCTCCGCTCCGTTTTCATGAATTGAATTCCTCTCAGAAACAGGAATCCTCTGGAGAAATTTATGTCCGTGTAGCATCCGCCAGAGAGAAACAACTCAAGCGATTCAACGGATTGAATATTGAATGGAACGGTCAAATGTTTCATCGCCTCATCAAAAAATTCTGCACATTAGGCGATGTGGAATCCAATTTATTGCGTCAGGCGATGGAAACCTTCGGCTTGAGCGCCCGCGCCCACGACAAGATATTGAAGGTAGCACGAACCATTGCCGACTTGGCCGGAAGTGAGCATATCAAAGTGGAACACTTAGCCGAGGCGATTCAGTACCGGAACTTAGATAAAGCGATTGGAAACCGGGCTTGCATTTTGCAGAATTGATTAGTAGCTCACCTTACGCAGTGCTGTCATTCTGAACGAACCGTAGCGAAGTGAGCTTGCACTGAGCGAGCGAAGCGAGTCGAAGTGCTCGCCTCAGGCGAAAAGAACCCCCTGAAGGTGGGACACAGGGGAACTGCTACGTAACATGAGTTCTTTATGTATCTGTAACTTGTAGAGAAGATTATCGTTGTAAAAGAGAGTCAAAGAGCCGATAATGGGTTTAGGCAGAGGGGGAGAATGGGTAACTTTCTCCTTACGCGTCAGGCATTTGTCTTCATTTTGCAGGATCATGGTTTTAGCCTCAAACGACAAATCGGTTCTCATCAGCAAATGAAATCCAACCCACATAAACGATTACTCGGAGCCCATATGTCCATCGCCGGTGGGGTGGAGCAGGCAATTCTGCGGGGACATTCTATCGGCTGTCAGACGATCCAGCTCTTCACCAAGAACAATAATCAGTGGCAGGGGAAGCCGCTGACCGACGATGAAATAGCAAGATTCAAGAAAGAGCGCCAAGAAAAACGAATCAATCCAATTCTTTCTCACGACGCCTATCTGATTAACCTTGCTTCTCCGAACCCGGACACGTGCGAAAAATCGCTGAATGCTTTTACCGATGAAATCGTTCGAGTGGAACAGTTAGGAATTGATTTTTTGGTGATGCATCCGGGGGCGCACTTGGGAAAAGGAGAGGATTGGGCGTTGAAACGAATCGCAGAGGCAATCGGGGTCGCGTTAGAAAAATGTAGGGGCGTATTGCAATACGTCCCTACCA
>JAHFFC010000060.1 GCA_023248175.1 Candidatus Omnitrophota bacterium
GCCATGATGCTGAAAAAGTTTTCGTCGGTAAAAGAGGGGGCGAGGTATCAATCTCTCAGCAGAAAATCGAACGGTTGATGATTCGTTATGCTCAGCAGGGGGAAAAAGTGGTCCGGCTCAAAGGGGGTGATCCGTATCTTTTCGGTCGGGGGGCGGAAGAAGTTGAGACGTTGAAGAAAAAGAAAATTCCGTTTGAAGTGGTGCCGGGGGTGACATCGGCATTGGCCGCTCCGTGTTATGCTGGTATCCCGCTGACGCACCGACATTACAGTTCCTCTATAGCGATTGTCACAGGTCATGAAGATCCGGCAAAACTGCAACCATCCCTTCGGTGGAAAGAGTTGGCAAAAGGTGTAGATACCTTAGTCTGTCTAATGTCAGTTGTGCAATTAGATAAGATTGTTAGAGAACTTCTCAAAGCAGGCAAAAATCCAAAGACACCTACTGCCTTAATAGAGTGGGGAACAACCTTTCACCAGAAAACAGTAGTAGGTCATTTGGGAAACATAGTTGAAAGAGCAAAGGAAAAGAAAATAGAACCCCCTGCCGTGCTAGTGGTAGGTGAAGTGATCAAGTTAAGAAAACATCTAAACTGGTTTGAAAAAAAGCCTCTATTTGGGAAAAGAATTTTAGTGACCCGCGCACAACACCAAATTCCAGAGTTCAGAGTTCTCTTAGAAGAACAAGGGGCATCGATGATCGAGCTCCCAATGATTGCTATTCGACCCCTCCGTCTTAACGAGTTCCGACAAAAGATAGAAAAAGCTAGTTACGACTGGGTGATCTTCACCAGCACCAATGGAGTAGAGCAGTTCTTAAACCGCCTCAGAGAGTTAGAAATGGACATTCGTGTTTTGAAGAAAGCCCGTCTCTGCGCCATCGGTCCCAAGACGGGGGATCGGCTTAAAGCGGCGCATCTTAGAGTGGACTTAGTCCCAGAGAGAGAGTTTCGCGCCGAAGGAATTCTACAGGTGTTCAATCGGTGGGGATCGGTTTTGGATAAGAAGATTCTCTTAATCCGTGCCGAGGAAGGAAGGGATGTATTACCAGATGGATTGAGAGATCTGGGTGCCGAGGTGGAACAAATTTCGATCTATCACACCGAGCCGGTGAAACATCCAACCAGCGTCGTGCGGCAGGTGAAAAAGGAACTATCGCAGGGGAAGATTCACGCCGTGACTTTCACCAGTCCCTCGTCAGTGAACAGCTTTGTGCGAAGTTTCGGAAAAGAAATTCTAAAGAAAACCAAAGTTGCCAGTCTGGGTCCGGTGACCTCAGCGGCGCTCAAAGAGGCGGGTGTGAAAGTACAGATCGAGGCGTCACCGTATACGATTGAAGAATTGACGGAGGCATTGGTGAGAGGATTAGATTAGTGCATAAAAGTCAGAAGTTCCCCAAGTTGACTGATGATGTTGATAGCCTTAAAACTCCCCCTTTGAAAAAGGGGGAAAAAGGGGGATTTAGAGAGTCAAATCCCCCCTGACCCCCCTTTTCTAAAGGGGGGCGTAAGAGATTTTCAGTTGATGGGGAACTTCTGTCTCTTGCTTGTATCGAAAGAAATTGTTAGTATAGCAGTGTTCTCAGTTCCAGTGTATCACTGGAGCGAGGAGAACAGTGCTATTCATTTTGACTGAGCAAGGGTAGGGGCGATCCGTTGGGTCGTCCCTACAGGTGAAACCAGAAAATAGTCCTATTCGTTCGCTCACTCAAGATGACAGAGAGGGATATGCGTCAAAGGGATGAAACGGTTCTATATGATTACTCTTTTTAGTTTTTGGTCTTTAGTCTTTGGTCTTCTTTGCTTTTCCCCAGCAACCTACGCCTCCGACATTTCTGTCTCCGCGCGAGTGGATAAATCAAAACTCTCGATTGACGACACCCTGACTCTCACGATTGTGATCGAGGGAGAAACTCGTTCTCTACCAACGCCGGAGTTGCCGGTGATGAATGGATTTCGCACCTATTCATCCAGCCGCTCGCAGAATATTTCCATTGTTAATGGGGAAATTTTTGCCTCGACTACTTTCCGCTACATTCTGGTTCCACAACAAATCGGAAAATTAATGATCGAAGCGATTCAAATTGCCTACAAGGGGAAAATTTACGAGACCGATCCGATTGAAATAGAAGTGATGTCGGCTGGGACCGCTCGGAGAGCGGCTCCAGCGACTCAACCTCCTGCTACTACGGGTGAAGAAAACGGTGGGAATAAAAAGCTATTTATTCAGACCTACGTTGACAAACTCCGCCCATATGTGAATGAACAGGTCACTTTGACTTTTGCTTTTTACCGTTCGATCGACTTGTTTGAGAACCCGGAGTACGAGTCTCCAACGACCGTTGGATTCTGGTCGGAAGATGTACCGCCGCAAAATCAATATTTCAAGACCATCAATGGAAGAACTTATCAAGTTACAGAAATCAAAACGGCTCTCTTTCCAACGACCACTGGAGATTTAACCATTTCACCTGCTCGCCTGAAGGTGACGGTACCTATGCAGTCAGAAGATGCTTTCTCAATGGATCCTTTTGATATTTTTAGATCAGGCCCATGGGCCAGCGTTGGGAAGGGAAAGATAGTGGTTTTAGCTACCCAACCAATTGTGATCCAGGGGCAACCCCTTCCCGATGAAGAAAAACCGGAGGATTTTAAAGGAGACATTGGAGAGTACCGTCTCTCGGTTAAGGTGGATAGAGCCCAAGTGGAGGCGAATCAGCCGGTCACGATTACGACCGAAGTGAGCGGTAAAGGAAACATCAAGACGATCACCAGTCCTGTCATTGCTCTTCCGCAGGGGTTTAAGGAGTATGAAGGAGGAGGCTCTGAAGATATTTCCAAAGATAATTACACGGTTCAAGGGAAAAAGGTTTTCGAGAAAGTGGTCATCCCAACAATTCCGGGGAAGTTGAAAATCCCACCGGTTCGGTACACTTTCTTTAATCCTAATGAGAAAAAGTACGAAATCCTGGAATCGGAACCGATCCTTTTGGAGGTAAAACCATCGGCGAAGCAAGAAGAACTGATAGGGGTCTCCTCCAGTGGCAGTACCACGCCCAAAGCAGAGGTGCGGCGAGTTGGCGAGGATATTCGCTTCATCAAAACTACTGTCTCCCGGTTAGAGGATCAAGAAGCTCTTCCCTGGGATGGTCCTCCTTTTTGGTGGTTCTACTCCAGTCCGTTGTTTCTCCTGGGGCTTTTTTATACCTGGCAGCGTCGGCAATCTCGACTTAGTCAGGACGTGGTTTACGCGAGACAGCAGAAAGCCCACGGATTGGCGCAGAAACGGCTGCGGCAGGCCAAGGCAAAGATGAACGCGGGAGATCTCTCCGGGTTTTACACAGAAGTGCAGAAAGCCATAGGCTCTTTTATCTCTGACCGGTTGGGAATTGCGACGGCAAGTCTGACCATGGATGAAGTGATTCACGGACTGCAAGATCGAGCTGTTTCTGAAGAAGTTCTAAAACGATTGCGGGGACTGTTAGAAGAATGTGATTTGGCTCGCTTTGCCCCCTCACAACTGAATCCTCAGGAGATGAAGAATCGGTTTGAAGAAGCTGAGTCGTTAATTGTGCATTTAGAAAAAGCACGAAGGGAAAAATCATTTGGTTTTATGACGCTGATGGCGCTCTTAATGATTTCCGCTTCAACGACCCCCTGCTGGTCTACGACTGTGAACGAAGTTTTCGACCAGGCCAACGTAGATTACCAAAATCAAAAGTTCGACTTAGCAATTGAAGAATACCGCCACCTGCTTCAACAAGGAATTCGTCATGGTGCACTCTATTATAATTTAGGGAATGCTTATTGGAAGAAAGGAGAGCGGGGAAACGCAATCCTTTATTATGAACGGGCATTTAGATTACTTCCGCGGGATGAAGATATTAGGGCGAACCTCAGCTACGCAAAGGGGGAAATTGTGGTGGAAGGAAATATCCGGACAGAGACCAAAGGATTCCTTGAAAGAATAACGGAGGTCTTCACCGGAAAGACGGCCCTCAGGGAATTAGTCACTGTTACGGTGGTTTTTTATTGGGTTCTGATCGCTTTTCTACTCCTCTGGATTGCTCTTGTCCCACAGCGAATGCTGCTCAAACCATGGTTAGCGACTCTATTGATCTTCTTGGTTTTAGGATCCGGCTTAACAGGACTGAAGAGGTATGATTTGGCGCAGCCCGCAGCGGTCATCTTGCAGAAAGAGGCGATTTTAAGAGCTGGCCCTGGGGACAATTTCCAGGCTCAGGCGACCCTTCCTGAGGGGATCACTGTACGGATTGTCAGGCAGAGTAAAGGGTGGATCGAAGTTCGATTAGGCGATTTGCAGGGATGGGTCTTACAGAACTCGGCGGAAAGAATTTAACTTCAGCTGAGCGCTGTACGCTATCTGTTGAAACTTGTAAATCTCATGATTCCAAGTATAATAAGCACTATTTAGTAGAAGGAGCTCACATGGGCGAATGGATCGGCAAAGGGCGCAAGGCCCGACGCTGTTACGGGTTTGATGAAATCTCATTGGTACCTGGGAGTGTAACTCTCAACCCTAATGAGGTTGATACCCATTGGGAAATCAGCGGCAAAAAGTTTCGTGTTCCCATTATCGCTTCGGCGATGGACGGGGTTGTGGATGTTGATTTTGCCATCGCGATGGGGAAATTGGGTGGGTTTGCTGTTTTGAATCTGGAAGGAGTCCAGACACGCTACGAAAAACCGGAAAAGGTCTTGGATAAAATCGCTAACGCTGATCCAGAATCTGCCACCCAGTTAGTGCAGTCAATTTATCTCGAGCCAGTTAAAGAAAAACTGATTGCCAAACGGGTAGAACAGATTAAAGAAGCAAAGGTACCCGCTGTCGTCAGTAGTATTCCGGGGAAAGCCGAATATTTCGGCACGATAGCGCAGGAGGCAGGTGCCGACATTTTTGTCGTACAATCGACAGTGACCACCACCCGCCATATTGCCAAAGAGTACAAGACTCTGGATTTCACAAAGTTCTGCAAACAGATGAAGATTCCTGTCATCATCGGCAATTCGGTGACATATGAGGCAACGTTGGAATTGATGGAAACTGGAGCTTCGGGATTGCTCATTGGAATCGGTCCCGGCGCCGCCTGCACGACTCGGGGAGTCATCGGATTGGGGGTACCTCAAGCGACAGCGACGGTGGACTGTGCCGCGGCGCGTAATTTTTATTTTACCCGCACAGGTCGTTATATTCCTATCATCACCGATGGAGGCATGAGCACCGGCGGAGATATTTGTAAAGCGTTTGCCTGTGGAGCGGATGCAGTGATGGTTGGGTCATCGCTTGCACGAGCAAAAGAAGCCCCGGGCAGAGGATACCACTGGGGGATGGCAACGCCTCACTCCAATCTTCCCAGAGGAACCCGGATTCATGTTGGGACCACAGGTACCTTGGAGCAAATTCTCTTTGGTCCTGCCATCTTAGATGATGGAACACAAAATTTAATGGGAGCTCTGATGACCTGTATGGGAAACATCGGCGCCAAAGACATCCGTGAGATGCACCTGACCGAACTGATCATTGCCCCTGCCATCAAAACCGAAGGAAAGCTGTTACAGCAGGTCCAGCGCGTCGGCATGGGGAAGAGGTAAGGGCATGGTTACCTCTGTTCACCCCCTCTTTTTCGTTTGACCGCAATAATTCTCTTAAGTTATAATCCGACTTTATGTTATAATTAGGATTGTGCGCTACGAATTGTTAGTGAGTCTACGATACTTATTCGGTCGCCGAAAAGAGCGTTTTGTCGGGATCATCAGCTGGATTTCAGTCGGCGGGATCGCCTTGGGGGTCATGGCGTTAATCGTTGTGATATCGGTGATGAACGGATTCGATCGAGAATTGCGGGACCGGATGGTGGGATTCTACGCGGATCTTTCGGTGACTCAAGCGGACGGCGTGAAGAATGCCGACGAGCTCGTGAAAAAAATCTTGGCTCATCCGGACGTAGTAGCGGCCTCTCCATTCATTCAGGGACAGGCGCTGGTGACCCAGCCGGGGCAAGTAATGGGAATTGTGATTCGGGGAGTGGATCCCTCCGGCGAAAAACGAGTTACACAATTAGCCGAGTTCCTGAAACAGGAGAATGGCCTCCCCGACGACGGCATCTGGCTAGGGAGTGAGTTGGCGGCTCGGCTTGGGCTTT
>JAHFFC010000061.1 GCA_023248175.1 Candidatus Omnitrophota bacterium
AACGCACTCCCTGATACCACTTGCACGGACGAAGACAGGCATACAGCCCCAACTCCTGCCGAAGGGCAACATTCACCGATCGGAAACCGCTCCCGACAGGGGTGGTAATCGGCCCCTTGATGGCAACTTTGTTCTTTCGAACAGACTCCAGAACTTTCTCCGGCAACGGCGTACCATACTTTGCCAGCGCCGCACTCCCCGCCTCTACTTCATCCCAAATAATAGAAACACCGGTTGCATGGATGATTTGTTTCATCACCTCGGCCAGCTCCGGACCGATACCATCGCCGGGAATCAGTGTGACATGGTAAGACATACTTTACACTCCACGCAAAAGGCAAAATTCCAAATAACAAATTACAAACAAATAACAAATTCCAAGCTCCAAATTCCAAACTTAGTTTTTGTTTGAAACTTGTTATTTGTGATTTGGAATTTATTTGTTACTTGTGATTTGTTATTTGTTTTTTGTTTTTAAAGCGTCATCAACCGATCTGGTTCTTTCATCCGGCACTGTGCATCTTCCTTAGTAATAATCCCGTGACGAAAAAGCTCGGCGATACTTTTATCTAAACTCCTCATCTTCTGGGTGCCGCCTGTTTGAATCACATTTGGAATCTGTTCTGTTGCTCCCTCGCGAATCATATTCCGGACGGCGGGGTTTGTGACCATGATTTCTGTAGCCACCACACGTCCCGGTCCACTGACCCGTTTGAAGAGCTGTTGACAAATGACCCCCTGAAGACACCCAGCCAGTTGAATCCGAACCTGCTCTTGCTGATACGGCGGAAATACATCTACAACGCGGTCGATGGTCTGAGAGGCATCGGGGGTATGAAGTGTGGCTAAAACCAAATGCCCTGTTTCGGCAGCCGTCAGGGCTGTCTGGATCGTTTCAAGATCCCTGAGCTCACCGACGACAATCACGTTGGGATCTTGGCGTAGAGCCCGTCGAAGTGCCTCCGCGAAAGACCGAGTATCTGAGTAGACCTCTCTCTGCTTAATAATACTCTTCTTACTGTGATGCACATATTCAATGGGATCTTCAATGGTAACAACCAAACATTCCCTCTCGGAATTAATCAAGTCTACCATTGCCGCAAGAGTCGTTGTCTTCCCAACACCGGTAGGCCCCGTTACTAAAATCAAACCGCTCGTTTTCCTGGCTAGTTCGGTGACAACTTCGGGAAGTTCCAATTCCTGCAGTGTCCTGATTTTGATCGTCACTAACCGCATCGCGGCTTCCGTCATCCCCCGCTGGCGGTGAATGTTGGCGCGGACTCGATGCTCCCCCTCTATTGTGAAAGAAAAATCCATCTCCAAGTCTCGTTTGAATTGCTGCTGTTGTTCCTCGCTTAACACCGAAAAAATCAAACTCTCCGTCAAACCCGCATCGAAAACACCAAACTCTTTCATGGGTGACAATTTTCCATCCACTCGAACCACCGGTGGGGAATCAGCCAATAGGTGCAAATCTGAAGCACGGTTAGTTACTGCAGCTGCGACAAGCTGTTTGATATTGACAGTCATAGTCCCTCCACGAATTTTTTCAGACGTTTCATTCCCTCATGAATATCACTCATGGACACAGCAAAGCTAAGTCGAATTCCGTATCGGTCGCCGAATGCCTCACCGGGAACAGTAACTACTCCGGTCTCTTCCAGAAGCCGCGTGGCAAAAGTGACTGAATTCATTGCCGTTTTTGAAACGTCACAAAAAACATAAAACGCCCCCTTCGGAGGGAAAAACTGAATATTCTTGATCGTCCCAAGCTCTGAGAGCATCAGGGACCGACGTTCCTGCAGAGGAGCCAACAGGTTCAGCACTTCTTTTTCATCCGCCTTAATGGCGGCTAACGCCCCCTTCTGACTCATCGAAACCGGATTGGATGTCGAGTGGCTTTGATAATTGGTAACCGCTTTGACGACCCATTCCGGGGCGCCGAAGTAGCCAATACGCCACCCGGTCATCGAGAAACTTTTTGAAACTCCATTGACTGTTGCTGTCCTGCAATTAATATCTTTTCCAAAAGAAGCGATTGAGTAATGCTTGGCCCCCTCGTATAAAATTTTTTCGTAAATTTCATCACTGATGCAGAATAGATCCTTCTCAGAAATCACATTGGCGATCGCCTGCAACTCTTCTTCTGAATAAACAGTTCCTGTTGGATTGGAGGGGCTGTTCAACAGTAACAACCGTGTTTTGGAAGTAATTTTTTGCCGGAGTTGATCCGTCGTTATTTTGTACTGAGATTGAGGTGAGGTAGGAATCGTCACTGGAATGGCTTGAGCCAAGCGGACCATCTCAGGATAACTGACCCAGTACGGAGAAGGAAAAAGAACTTCATCCCCTGCGTCGCAGAGAACCTGGATGAGGTTAAACAGTGAATGCTTGGCGCCGCAGGAGACAACGATCTGATGAGGCGCATAGCTCAGGCCATTTTCCCTTCGAAACTTTTCGGAAATCGCTTCTTTGAGCTCGGCGATTCCAGCGGCAGGGGTGTATTTGGTAAAACCCTGGTCCAAGGCGGCAATGGCGGCTTTTTTAATAAAATCCGGAGTGTCGAAATCGAGCTCCCCCGCTGCAAAATTAACGATCGGTTTGCCTTGGGCTGCCAACTGCCGGGCCCTGGCGGTCATTTCAAGTGTCGCAGAGGAACTCAAATCACGAACACGTTTGGCGAGTCTTATCATGCAGGTTGAGGTGTAAAAACTTTTTCAAGCTCTTGAAAAAAGAAGGCTTCTCTTCAACAGCAACTTCCTTAGCAACTTCCTTTTTTTCTTTTGCTTCTTTGGTTTCCACTGATGGCTTTTCTTCCAAAGGAAACTCCACCCATTCCAACAGGGCCATGGGGGCAGCGTCTCCCTTTCGGGGCATCAATTTAATAATCCGTGTATAGCCCCCCTGTCTGCACTTAAAAAGAGGCGCCAGCAGATGAATGAGCCGATGGACTAATTCCCGACTCTGAAGCGATTCAAAAGCCATCCGCTGAGCAGACACATCACCCCGTTTGCCAAGAGTCATCAGGCGGTTGGCTAATCGGGAAGCCACCGCGGCTTTTGGAAGTGTCGTCTGGATACGATTTCTCAAGACTAAACTCCTCACCAAGCTATTTACTGTCGCTTTGCGATGAGAATTTTGCCGGTTTAGTCGTGAACGCTGTACTCGATGCCTCATCCCACCACCTGCTTCTGTTGTTCTCTGAACTTTGCGAATTTATCCAGATTCATTCCCAAAGAAAGTCCCATGTTTTTGAGAATGACTCCAATTTCCGCCAGCGATTTTTTCCCAAAGTTCCGATATTTCAACATTTCCGGCTCCTCCTTTTGCACTAAATCGGCGATGGTCTTGATGTTGGCTTCTCTCAGACAATTGGTGCTGCGAACCGAGAGTTCCAGATCCGAAACAGGCTGTTTTAATTTATTCCATAATTCCATTTCTTCTTGAGTTGTTTCCGAAGTCTCCTGTTCTTCAGTGATGCCGTCGGGGTTGATAAAAACGTTCAAATGATTCTGAAGAACGACCGCCGCGTGAGCCAATGCATCTTTCGGATGAATCGCGCCGTTGGTCCAAATCTCAAGAATCACTCTGTCGTAATCAGTCATTTGCCCGACACGGGTATTTTCCACTAAATAGTTGATCCGTGTCACTGGAGAAAAGATCGAATCAATTGGAATTACACCGATTGACTGATCTTCTTTCTTATTTCTCTCCGCTGGAAGATAACCTTTTCCTTTTCCCACTTCCATCTCTATATAAAGTTTTGCCGGCTTGCTGATATTACAGATGACCAGATCTGGATTGATAATTTCAATCGTCTCAACCGATGTGATATCTTTTGCCAGAACAGTCCCTTTCTTATCTGTTTTGAGGGTGATGGTCCTGGGACCCTCTGCGTAGGAGCGAAGCACCAGCCTCTTAATGTTGAGGATAATCTCAGGGACATCCTCAATCACCCCTGGTATGGAAGAAAATTCATGAAGAACTCCTTCGATTTTAATGGCTGTGACAGCGCTCCCCTCAATGGACGAAAGCAGCACTCGACGGAGCGCATTGGCGATCGTGGTCCCATACCCGCGCTCAAAGGGTTCCGCGATAAATTTCCCGTAAAGGGGTGTGAGAGTTTTTTCATCACACTCGACTCGTTTGGGCATTGCAAAGTTTTTCCAGGAGCTACCCATTCGTTATACCCTCCTTTAATACTGTTGTCATTCTGAGCGAAGCGAAGAATCTCGTTTTAGATCCTTCGACTCGCCCCCGCAGCTTTGCTTCGCAAAGCGAAGCAGCGGGGGCTCGCTCAGGATGACATTCAGCCAGCAAACTTACGTTCACTTCATTCTGTAAGTTTGGGCTGAATGTCACTTTGAATACAACTCAATAATCAACTGTTCCTGTACAGGCAGTTGGATCTCTTCCCGTGTTGGCAGGCGATTGACCTGAACTGTCAAATTTGCCAGCTCCACCGTGAGCCATCCAGGAATTCCACGATCTTTGACGGTTTCAAAAACGTCGCGTATTCGTTTTAACACTTCATCCGCTCCCTTGATTTCGAGTTTGTCATTTTCCTTCACAGAATAAGAGGGAATGTTCACCCTTCCGCCATTAACCCAGACATAACCATGCAGAACCAATTGTCTGGCTTGGGCCCTTGAGGCAGCAAATCCTGTCCGGTAAACTACGTTATCCAGCCGCCACTCCAGAGATTGAAGCAATACGGTTCCCGTCACCCCTTTTGCTTTGGCGGCACGTTTGAAATAGAGACGGAACTGCCGCTCTAAGAGTCCAAATATCCTTTTGGCCTTCTGCTTTTCCCGAAGCTGTACTCCATAATCAGAAAGTTTCCTCTGATTCCTGGATTGTCCGTGTTGTCCCGGAGAATATTCTCTTTTGGAGACAGGACACTTATCGGTCGTACACTTTGTTCCCTTCAGGAACAACTTCTGATGTTCTCTTCGACAAAGACGACAAGATGGACCACTATACCGCCCCATTAGACCCTCCTTCGCTTTCTTGGGCGGCAACCATTATGAGGAATGGGAGTCACATCTTTAATGGCCGTGATATTCAGCCCCGCCGCCTGAAGCGCCCGAATGGCTGACTCTCTCCCGGCGCCGGGTCCCTTGACAAAAACTTCCACTTCCTTGACACCGTGATCCAATGCCTTTCTCGCGGCCATTTGCGCCGTAATCTGCGCCGCAAATGGAGTTGACTTTCGTGATCCTTTAAACCCTGAATTTCCGGCACTGGCCCATACAACGGTATCCCCCTTTAAATCGGTGATAGTGACAATCGTATTGTTAAACGATGCCATTACATGAGCAATGGCTTTGGTGACTTGTCTTGCTGCTTTTTTAATTGCCATGATTATCCCTTTCCACGACTATCTGATTTTCTCAAAGTAGCCGCTCTCTTGACTCCAACCGTCTTGCGAGGACCTTTACGCGTCCGGGCATTGGTGCGTGTTCTCTGCCCGCGGACCGGCAATCCCTTTTTATGACGCAGCCCGCGCCAACAGCCAATTTCCATCAACCGCTTAATATGGCCGGAAACGTCGCGCCGCAGATCTCCTTCAACTTTATACTCCCGCTGAATCACCGAGGTGATCTTTGCCACTTCTTCATCCGTCAGATCCTTGGCCCGTTTATCAACACTGACCTGGACCTTCTGGAGGATTTCACGGGCTGTCATCGGACCAATGCCGTATAGGTATCGCAATGCTACTTCAATTCGCTTCTCTCTGGGTATGTCAACTCCAACGATTCTTGGCATGCTCTTCCCTTCTTTACTATCCCTGTTTTTGTTTGTGTTTTGGATTCGTGCAAATCACACGGACAACTCCGTTCCGTTTGATGATTTTGCACTTGTCACAAATTCTCCGTACGGAAGCTCTAACTTTCATCCGTTCACTCTTCTTTCTAAAATTTTTAATAGTGCCGTCATTCTGAGCGAAGCCCTTCGATTGCACCTAGGGCGAGCGAAGAATCTCGTTTTTAAGATCCTTCGACTTCGTCCCGCCACCTTCGGTGGCGAGACTTCGCTCAGGATGAAATTCAGCCAGCAATTTATGTTCGCTTTACTCCATAAATTGCGGCTTCATTTCATTTGCTCCTGTAAACAATTCTCCCTCTCGTCAAATCGTATGGAGAGAGTT
>JAHFFC010000062.1 GCA_023248175.1 Candidatus Omnitrophota bacterium
TCCCCCACCACTGATCAATCCCTTTCCCCAAAATTCGCCCGGAGCTTGTAGTCTAGAGCTTACAACAGCACCCCACTCTCCCCCTCCTCCCCCTACGCGTTTATAAACTCTACTACCCCAACCTCACTACTGTCAAGTCAAATGTTAATGAGCCGGTAATGCTTCAGTCATCGGTCGTCAGGGGTCAGTTATCAGTGGTCAGTTGTTACTGACGACTGATGACTTATGACTGACGACTTACATAGAATAGGTTACTCTTGCTTGTTACGAAGGACTATCATTTCTTTCTGCAGAATATTTTTCGCGTTGGCCCCGACCAAGACAACATTAGGCTGGTTCTCTAACTTCGCGTAAAAACTTTCTTTTCCCTCTGGATTTTTGCCGATCAAGAGATGTTGCGGTTCTGTTTGGCCCTCCCGCCAGAGTAAGACCTCCCCCTCCGGCGGCTCTAATCCCAAAGAAGCCAGATCAGCCGCTTGTTCCATGACAAATTCAGATACCTTTAAATCGGTACACTCGCGGATGAGGTCTTCAATTCTATTTTGATCCCCTCGATAAGAAACGGGTTGTTCAATCCTCCAATTTCCTTTGTCATCTTTTTTGCAGTTGACAACGACACCGCCATTTTTCTTGACCGTGATCTCTGTCACTTGCCCAACAAAAGCCTCCAGCAGAGTCTTGTCTCTTAGGTCAAAGAGCTCTTTTTTGAAAACAGCAACAGATCTTTCGTCAACGAGAAAAACAGTTCCATCGCCAGTCGTCGCGTATTGCTGTCTGCCAACAGCCGCTTTATTTCCGAAAGACAAACTTTGCTGTTTTCCTTTGACCCAGAATAGGATTTCATTTTGCGGGGATTGCAAACCGTAATCGGAGAATGGCACTTTTCCTAAATCACTTCGCTTTTCCAGCGATTCCAACTGGCTAAGGAGAGCATCAATGGCCGATTTGTCCGCTTTGACATTGAGGGGCTGGATTATCCACCACTGGCGGGTATTCTCTTTTCGTTCGCAGACAATTTTAGAACCTGCGGTTTGAAATTGAAGTTTTTCAACGTCACTGCTCTTGAGGTCAAAAACAAGCTTGATCTTTTTTTGCCACTCCTCAGTGGTGGGAAGTTTCTGGTCGAAAAAATAGAGATACCCCCCTAATCCGGCACAGATCAATAACAAGAGTACGGTCGTACGGAGCTTCATCTTATTTTCGCCGGCGCCACAAAACAGCACCGCCCAACACCATGCTTAACAGGGGCAACCCAATGATGGTTTCCCAGAAAATTTGTCCCATCTGGGAAGCGTTCAAATTCAGATTGACCTGTTCTGGGATTTTGGGGCCAATCGCGATCTTTTTCTCCTGCTGAACCAACCAGTGAATCCCATTAAAGAAAAAGTCCTTGTTCCCTAAATTTCCTAATTGAGAGTTGCTGATGAAATCGCTGTCGCCGATCACCACCATGCGGGCTGTTTTTTCCCCCTCTAACTTTTTCTCCATTGCCACGGCAATAGAAACCGGCCCCTTCTTATCCTCCCCTTCGTTAAACTGGAATTCGTTTTGGGTTGTTTTTGTCTCCCCCCATCCATATGAGGTGGTCTTGGCTAATTCAACCGTAGAAATATTGGATGGTAATGGCATCGTGGGACTTACCGATCGTGCCAATGGAAAAAGAGTCGCTAATCCCTGTATCTTCTCTGTAATGGGATGAGAGCCATACTCGGTAATGAAAACATTCGCAGGACTGACAAATGGAAGTTTCTTAGCCGGATCCACAACAATGTCGTTACCTAATTCGATCCCATTTTTTTTCAGAAATTCAACCAATCCAGATTCAGCAAGCGGGTCAATCATCAACAAAAGTTTACCGCCGCCATCGAGATAAACCCCTAATTCCTGGATTTCCATTTCAGCCAATGCCACATTCGGAGCGGCTAAGATCACCAAGTCGGCCCCTTGAGGAATCTTTCCTTCCCGTAACAGTGAAAGTTCATGGACATCAAAGTTCGCGTGCTGAAGAAGTTGGAAAACAGCCGAATAGCCGGTCGCAGGGTCGGCTTTCTGCGTTTCTTTTTCGCCATGACCTGTCATAAAGTAAATAGTTGGTTTCCGCTCTTCTGTCACCGCTAAAATAGCTGAAGTAAATGCCTCTTCTCCTTTAAAGGCTCTCAATTTAGGAGCCCCTCCGCCAAAGAATCCTTGATAATCGTATTCGGCAATTTCCTGGGCGCTGATATATTTGTTTCGATCCCCGTTTTCGAAGATCACGAGATTCATATCATCAATTTTATATTTCTCAGCGAGCATTTTCGCGCGGGCATAATCGCGCCCAGGATCCACAAATTCCACCTCAACCTTCTTATTTCCATGATATTGATATCCCTGCAACAGTTCACGAATAGGCCCGTAGAGAACATGCGTTGGCTGGAAGAAAATGGTGATCTTAATTGGCTGCTTGAGCTCTTTGAGAATCGCCTTGCTTTGGTCCGACAAAGAATAGATCTTGATCTTAGTTAAATCAAATCGGTGATAATGCCGTGCCGAAAGAAAATTGACCATCCCAAACAAAAGAAAAGCCAGCACAAGCATCACTGTGACATTGGTACCAATAGCTGTTTTTTTAGAAATTCTTATTGGCATTGTTTTTCAACTTTCCTGTCCGCTGAACGCTGTCCGATGAACGCTGTTCTTTAACGCCATCGTCTAGACTCCAGAATCCGAGTTGATAAAAAGAGATTCAAAACGGTCAAAGAAGCGTAATACACCCAGCGCCGCGTGTCCAAGATCCCCTTGGCAAAATCTCCGAACTGATCCAGAATGTTTAGATACTCAATCACCTTTTTTAAAAAGGAATCGTTGAAAAATAGATCCAATACACCGATGGAAAACAGGAAAAGGAGTATGGCAAAAGAGACCACCGCCGCGATGATTTGATTACTGGTCATCGCTGACGCCAATACCCCCACTGAGAGGAAAAGTCCTCCGACTAAAACAGTCCCCAAGTAGCCAGAAAAAATGGGGCCCATATCAATGGAAGAATACTGTCTAAGAATTAAAACATAAAGCACCGTCGGAACCCACATCAGGATAAAGAAAAGCCAGCTGGCGAAAAATTTCCCAAGAACCACTTCCAGGTCTGTGACCGGAGCCGTCATGAGAAGTTCGATGCTTCCCGACCGTTTTTCCTCGCTTAAAAGACGCATCGTCAAAACCGGCGTCACCAACAGCATGGTAAACCAGAAGAAGAAAGTACCGCCAAAGAAAAGCTGCATGACGTTGCCGGTGAGTTGCAATCCGGGATTATTCAACGCATTGATTAAGATCCAAAAAGTCCAGCCATTCATCAAGAGCGTCACTGCCAAAACGATATAGGCGATGGGAGAATAGAAATATGCCCGTATTTCTCGCCAGATCAGTGTTGACAAATTACTCATTGGTTTTCCTCTTCTTGGGTAGTGATCTGCACAAAAATTTCCTCTAAGGAAACCCCCTCGAGTTTTAGTTCCCGCAAGACCCACCCTTTTCTGGAGACAGCCATAAACAAATCTTCCCGAATGTCCCGGTTATTTTCGGTCGTCAGCGTCAAACTGACCACTCCATCCCGCTCCCAGTGATCCACTTTCACGACTCCCGGGAATTTGCCAAACTCATTCAATACTTCTTCCTTGGGGCCTCGCACCTCCATCTGCACCGACATCCCCCCCTGGAGTCTCTTTCGAAGGGCTTCAGGTGTATCACTAGCGACTAATTTCCCATGGCTGATAATAATCACGCGATCACATATCATTTCCACTTCAGGGAGAATGTGTGTAGAAAGAATAATTGTGTGTTCCTTGCCCAAATCCCGGATTAACTTCCTGGTTTCGCGAATTTGATTGGGATCAAGCCCCACAGTCGGCTCATCCAAAAAAAGAATTGGCGGATTATGGACTAGAACATCCGCTAGTCCCACCCGCTGACGATACCCTTTGGAAAGCTGGCCAACGATCCGCCGCTGGTGATCCGTGATCCAGCAGCGCTCCATCACCTCATGGACTCGTTTTTTAATCTCCCTGCGGGGAACTTTTTTCAGGCGGGCCCTGTAGCTCAGATACTCCGCCACTCGCATCTCTGGATAGAGTGGAAGGTTTTCAGGAAGATATCCAATCCGCTTGCGGACTTCTAAGGATTGGGTAAAGATATCATAATCAGCAACCTTCGCAGTGCCAGCGGTCGGAGGGACAAAACAGGTGAGCATACGAAGGGTAGTCGTCTTCCCCGCCCCATTGGGACCAAGAAACCCTAGTATCTCCCCCTGCTTCACTTCGAAGGAGATATCATTGACTGCCGCTTTGTCATGATATTTTTTAATCAGATTCTTAACTTCGATCATCCTCAAGCACCTTCTATTTTAGGAAATTATTGTAACACTGGAAAAAGTTTTGTCAAGACCAAATACCCATCCCCGTTGCTATATTCCTCAACCATGATTTCACCTCAATTAAATGACACGATGCCCATAGATTGATCCCTAACCAGCAAAGAATCCCCACATTCATCTTCAGCAGGCGTCTGTGAAGAACTTCGCATAAACTATAAGAAGCGATGATCACGAAAAATGGCTCCATGGGAAACCGTATTCTTGAGGAGCCGTAAAATACGACCGTGATCAACAAGACAGTCACCATTGGGATTGAGAGAACAACCAAGGCTTTCGGATATCTACGGAGCCTGACAAGCCCCGTCAGAAAGAAGGGGAAAAGAAAAACATAACTCCAGTCATAGACCGTTTTATGATAAAGCTCCCAGTGAAACGGGGACCACAGAGAAACCAGTTTTAACGGCAATAGCTGGAGAATCTTCCCAGGAGAGTGCCTCAGTTTCTCAAACGTTTTTTTGATAAGGAACTGTTCCCTTTCGAGTTCGGAACCTATTAAAAACCCTTCCTTAATGACAGGATCTTCTCTGGGAATTTTGCTAAAAATCTTACCCCCTTCCGGGAAATAGGAAGTGTACAAAGCCATTCCTGTTTCTGTCGAATACTTCACAGTTCTGAAAACGTGATAGTTTCTTGCAATCCATGGGGAGAGAGTTACCACAAAGGCAACAACGAATACCCCCAATATGCCCATCAATCGTTGAAAACTAAAAAATCTATTTTTAAACCAATGCTCCCAGGATAACGTCATTAAAAATAGCGGCACCATCACCAAGGCAGTCGCTCTTGTCAGAGCCGACAGCCCCATGAAAATACCTGCTTTTATGGCGTCAGGAACCGCCGGTTTTTCATAAAGTTTCGTAAAGTAAAAAAATGCCGTCGTTAAAAAACTTGAGAAAACAACCTCCGAATAAAGCCGTGTTGGCGCCAGAATAAATGGCAGATAAAACATCCCAGCTAAAAGAGAAACTTCGGCTGTTTTTTCTCCCAAAAGCCGCTGGCTGATTTTATAAGTCACTAGAACAATCCAGATGGAAAGAAAAGATTGAACTATTTTTGCGGTCATGATGCTGTCATGGGTTAGGGAAAAAACACCACTTAGGAACAAGAAGTAGAGCGGCGGGCGATAAGCTGTCGGCAGACCTGAAGAATTTAACAGGTCTCCTTGCGACAAGAATTTTTTGGCGATCTGGTAATAAGCAACTTCATCTCCCACAAGTGTCAGGGGTGCTTTTAGAACAGTAATAATGCGGATAATCAATCCCGCTAAGACTAAGATAATGAATATAAAGTTTCGATTACGATAGAAACCTATGGTTTTCAATTTTTCCCTTTCACGATGTCAGATTCCTTTAATTTCTTTGCCAATGATAGTGAAAATCCAGGGAGTTTTGTCAATTCCTCGATTGAAACTGAGCGAAGTAGATCCACTGAGTCAAACCTAGAGAGAAGCATCCGTTTTCGCTTGGGTCCAATGCCTGGAATCTGATCCAGCAACGAACGAGAAAGTCTCTTTTGCCGCAACCCTCGATGATACGTTATGGCGAAACGATGCGCCTCATCGCGAATCCGTTGCAAAAGGAGCCTTGCTTTAGAATCCTTGGGTAAGTCAATGTAACCGGCGACATCCGGCAGGGCGACTCGCTCCAGCCGCTTTGCCAATCCAACCAAAGGAATTTGTCCCAACCCTAATTGCGTCAAAACTTCATGGGTCGCGGAAACCTGCCCTTTC
>JAHFFC010000063.1 GCA_023248175.1 Candidatus Omnitrophota bacterium
AGAAAATTTTCTGTTCGATTCTTTCTTGTGGGATTAGCTCTGTCATAGAAATCCCTCCTCTCTACCTATATAGACGTATCAAGTCGGGATTTTCTTGCATTATGATACTTACTCATTGCATTTAAATAGGTTAAATTTATTTGACAAATGGGGGGGTATGATATACTCTTTTCACTACTGCTACTGGGGGATAGCGTAAAAAGGAGAAAATGACATGACCTGCGTAAAATCCCTAGGAAGTAAGATCGTGGTTATTTTGTTCTTCCTGAACATCTGCACTTTAGTCCACGCACAGCCAGAAGTCTCGATGTCCCCTAAGAGAAACATCAAGATACCCCAGTATAATCCAAATTCCAACTTATCGCTTAAGAACCAGTTAGCTGCGCGACAAGAGGAAATCCAAAAGAAACAAGCAAATGTCAACAAACAACAAATAGATGTCAAGGATGTGCTGATCTGGGACCCCCAGCAACCTGGAATCGGCTCTCTCCAGACCGACCAAAAACCCATCACGGACGGAGGCGGAAAGATCATCGGTAGTGAGTGGTCGCTTAAGTCAGAAGTCAAATCCCCGGAGGGAATGAGAAAAGCAGGACATGAATGGGCGGTGAACACTACTCGAAATGTCTCTGTAAAAACCGAGGGAAGTAAGAAAACTATTACAATTAAGACAGACACTACCAGAACCGTCAAAGATCCTGTCGATCATGAGTCCGAGCAATATGTCAACTCAACCTCCATGGAATTAGAAAAAAGAGATGGTACTGTCACTGTGAAGATTAAATCAACGGACAAATTGCCCAATGACCCCGAAGAGTTACAGGGTAAATTAATCGATACTAATTCAGTCTCGTTGGAAGAGTTTTCTCACCTACAAAAGAAGTTTTATCAGGAAACCTACCAGACTCGCGATGGAAGGCAATTTAAGATTACCTATCTAAAGAACGGCCTTCCTCTTCTCATTGAAATGGTAGAAAAAGAGAGCCCTAGCTTGTTGCAATATGGGAAAAAACCACCGCTCTTCTCTCTTTACATCGTTGGTTATGAAATCTATGACATCGATCACTCTAGAAGGAGCCTTTTGGTTTTCAATCCTATTGTGGACGTAAAATTCTAATCAAAACAAAACCGCGCTCCCTTCTATATAAGAGGAAGGGAGCGCGTCTCTCTTCTCGATCCCACTGATTAGTCAAGGATCACCGTGAAATCCAATCCTCCGTTTCGGGGGTTCCGCCGGTAGCTCCTCCGGTGGCAGGGGCTCTGTCAGTTGCCGGATTACTTCAAAGATAGTCTGGATTTCGGTTTCATGTCTGGTGGTATTACGTTCGAGCTCATTTACTTTGTAAGCAAGTTCCTTATGACTAGCCAACATTTGTTTCAATTTCACAAAGGCCCGCATAATGGCTATGTTGACCTGAATAGCGCGTTCGCTGTTGAGGACGGTAGAAAGCATCGCAACGCCTTGTTCGGTAAATGCGTAAGGAAGATACCTCCTGCCTCCCCAACTTGAGGTGCCAAAATGGCACCTCAAGTTTGTAACCTCTTGTGATATAAGCTGAAACATAAAATCGGCTGGAAATCTTGTGCTATTCCTACGCACTTGCCGTGTTAAGTACTTAGTATCCACGCCGTACAAATTTGCCAAGTCTCTGTCTATCATCACCTTATGCCCCCTGATTAAGAAAATTTTCTGTTCGATTCTTTTCTTGTGGAATTAAGTCAGCCATTGAGAAATCCCTCCTTTTACCTAATATAGACGCTCCGAGTCGGGATTTTCTTGCAGGGAATTCTAACGTTTCCTTCATGGGAGTGTGGTGCCGAGAGGTGGAATCGAACCACCCACGCCGGCCTTTTCAGGGCCGCGCTCTACCACTGAGCTATCTCGGCAGATTTTTCAGAAGACAGAGAACAGAAAACAGATAGCAGAAGACCGAATGGACAGATTTTAGCACACCTTCCTGAAGAATCAAGCCCTTTCTATTTAACAACACTTCGTGATGGGAGATTTTCCAGGGGTTTCGTTGGCGACGATGGGATTAGTTGCCAACGCGGCTGGGCGGAGGAGGGAACGAATGGCGGTAGTGATGACTCCTAGCGAGAGAATAAAGAGAAGAATATCCGCAGTTACCAATATCCAGTTTTTAGCCCGCCAGTAATTCTGTAAAAGAATTCCCAGCGAAGCAATTGTAGTTACTGTGATCAATACCGCCGGAACAAAAGTGTAACGGGTTTTTCGACCGGCACGGTAGAACCAGATGGAAATAGCAATCAACGACAGCGCCGCAAGGAGTTGATTAGCGGTGCCGAAAATTGACCAGACAGCGTTGAAGCCGTTCTTGTAGGCGATAAACCACATCACAAAAACAGCAATCCCTGCATTAAACCATGGATGCATCAACAGTTTTGGGACTGATCCTCTCAATGAGAAAACAATCCTCCAGAGTTCTTCCATGAGATAGCGATTGAGACGCACCGCTACGTCTAAGGTAGTGATTACGAATCCTTCCACCAAAAGAATTCCAAAGATTACTCCCAGTGAGAGGGGAATTCCTAAACCGCGTTGAAAAATGTTAGCCGCTCCAAGCGAAAACCCAAGAATCGGATTGGAACGAGCGCCAGGATCTGTCGGCCAGACAATCGCTTGGTAATCGCTGAAACTTAAGCCAGTCGCAACCGCTAAAATCACGCACACTCCCAGAGTGGATTCTCCCAACATACCAACGTAGCCAATCGTTTTTGCCTGAGATTCATTTTTGATCTGTTTACTGGTGGTGCCGCTGGCAACGAGTCCATGGAAACCAGAAATGGCGCCACAGGCGATCGTTACAAAGAGCATGGGCCAAATGGATCCAAGTCGTTGTACCCCTTGACGAATGTTCAGCAAGGGAGCTTGAATTACCATTCCGGAAAGCCCCGCGCTTAAAAGAGAAAGGATTAAAAGAAAAATTCCAGCGTAAAGAATTTGCACGTTGATAAAATCGCGCGGCTGTAAAATTACCCAGACAGGGACTGCCGCCGCAAAAAAGACATAAATAGAAAGAAGGATCATCCACGTATTCAAGTCGAAACTCACCGGATAATAAAGTCCACCTACCACCGAAAAGATGCAGATGGTTGTCGCAATAGAATAGGCAATTCCTTCGGAGAGATTCCGTTTGTAGAGAAGATAGCCTAATAGAGGAGAGAACAGAGTGATGATGATCACAGAGGTTGAAGCGATACCACCGATCTTTCCCATCACTCTCCCATCTGCAAGCGTGATCGTCTTCAAAAGGGTTTGATCAGGGCCAAGCCCTAGTTTTTCGAGGGGCCAGATGGAAGTGAGCGAAGTCGCTGAAGCAATCAGAAAGGAGGAGGTTACCAGTCCCACCATGATTAGGATAAAAGTGATATAGAGGTTAAACCCGGTGTTTCCTAAGGTCGTTCGCGCGATTTCCGCGATTGAGCGTCCTCGTTCCCGAATCGAGACAAAGAGGGCGGAGAAGTCATGGACGGCACCCATGAAGGCGCCCCCTAAAATAAGCCATAGCCAAGCGGGAAGGGCTCCATACAGCAGAGCCATGGTGGGTCCTAGGATAGGACCCGCTCCCGCAATAGCTGAGAAATGATGGGCAAAGAGAACATGGGGTTTGGTGGGAACGTAGTCAATGCCGTCCCCTTGCGTGTATGCGGGGGTAAGACGGTTCGGCTCTTCTCCAAAGATTTTACTGAGGAAGCAAGCGTAAAACCGATACCCAAAGAAAAATAAGAGGAAAGTAATTCCTAGCAGGAGAGTTAAATTCATGGGGCACATTATATCAATTTATTAGGAGCAAAGAAAAATAATTAAGAACAAAGCAGTATAACTATCAGCAGTACAACAGGATATAACAAGTTGACATTGAACCTCTTTTCGTGGTAAGTTATAAAGCATGCCACTTTTCGGCAAGAAATATACCGAAGTGACCGTTCGTAAGACTCATATCCCGGAGGGGCTTTGGACCCGCTGTGAAGATTGTGGCAAGATTATTTACAACAAGGCATTGGAAGAGAACTTCAAGGTTTGTCCAAAGTGCCAGTTCCACTTCACGATAGGGGCTCCTGAGCGAATTACCCTGCTCATGGACACGGGAACCTTTCAAGAGTTTGACGCCGATTTACTCCCCGTTGATCCCCTTCAGTTCAAAGGACCCAAGGCCTATAGCGATAAAATCCAGGAAGATCAGAAGAAGACAGGGCTCAAGGAAGCCGTCATCTCCGGAGAGGGAAAGATCGAAGGAAGAAAAATTATCTTTGCCGTGACCGATTCCCGTTTTATCGGCGGTTCAATGGGATCGGTGGTTGGGGAAAAGATTACTCGTGCCATCGAACGGTCAGACGAAAGAAAACTTCCTCTAGTGATTGTCTCTGGTTCAGGAGGAGGGGCGCGAATGTACGAGGGGATGTTCTCGCTGATGCAGATGGCAAAGACCTCGGCGGCGCTGGCGCGACACCAGAAAGCGGGAGTTCCGTATATTTCAGTCCTAACCCACCAGACGATGGCGGGAGTTTTGGCAAGTTTTGCTTCTCTGGGAGATGTGATTATCGCGGAACCGAAAGCCCTGATCGGTTTCACGGGGCCGCGGGTCATTGAACAAACGATCCGTCAGAAGCTCCCGGAGGGGTTTCAGCGCTCTGAATTTCTTCTTGAACACGGCTTGATCGATCTCATTGTTCATCGTAAGGAAATGAAATCGAGTTTAGCAAAATTGATTGATTATTTAGGATAACGATGGCACAGGTTGTTCTTAAGGATGTCTCAAAGACTTATAACGGCGGTGTCAAAGCTGTTGACCGAGTCAGCTTTGAAGTACAGGATCGTGAGTTTCTGGTTTTAGTAGGGCCCTCCGGCTGCGGTAAATCAACGACACTGCGAATGGTTGCCGGGCTAGAGGAAATCAACGAGGGGAGAATCTATATCGGAGACCGCCTCGTCAATGAAGTTCCTGCTAAAGATAGAAATATCGCCATGGTTTTCCAGAACTACGCTCTTTATCCTCATATGACCGCCTATGAAAACATGGCGTTTGGGTTGAAACTGCGGAAATATCCAAAGGCGGAAATTGCCACTCGGGTCAAAGAAGCGGCGGAGATTCTTGGCATCAAGGATCTGCTTCACCGACGGCCTGGAGAAATTTCGGGAGGAGAGCGTCAAAGAGTCGCTGTCGGGCGGGCGATCGTTAGAAAACCGGCTGTGTTTCTTTTCGACGAGCCTCTTTCAAACCTGGACGCGAAAATGCGGGTGCAGATGCGGGCAGAACTGAACAAGCTTCACATCCGCTTGCAAACAACGATGATTTATGTGACCCATGATCAGGTAGAAGCCATGACGCTGGGGAACCGAATTGTCGTCATGAAAGACGGCGTGATTCATCAGATTGCCGATCCGATCACTCTTTATGACCATCCTGTGAACCAATTTGTCGCTAGTTTTATTGGAAATCCACCCATGAACTTTATGAACGGGCGCATGATTCGCGTTGATAGCAAGCTCTATTTTGATGAGGGAAGCTTCCGTGTCAAATTGGTGGATGAAATGACTGCCAAGTTAATGCCTTATGAGGGTAAGCCAATCTTGTTCGGAATCCGAAGCGAAGACATCTACGACAAACTGTTTGTTTCTCTAGCTCCTCCTGAAAACATCGTCAAGGCCACGGTAGAGATTATTGAACCGATGGGATCCGAGGTTTATCTTTATATGCGCTCAAAGCGGCATACCTTTATTGCTAGAGTCGGCGGGCATGACCGGCCGGAAGTCAACCAAGATATTGACATGGTCTTTGATATGAGCCGGGTCCACTTCTTTGACCCGGAAACCGAAGAGACCGTTGTCTAACCATTGTCTAAAAGAATTCCATTAATTTCTATGTCTTCTGCGGCGACCGCTCGTCTATCGGTGGGTTTGGCATCTGCTCTGACGGTCCTAGTCACGAGTATTTTCTTCTTTCAATCCCTTCGTTCTCCTGGAACAGCCTCTG
>JAHFFC010000064.1 GCA_023248175.1 Candidatus Omnitrophota bacterium
CTTGTCTTGGCAATTCTATTGACGGTCATATTGACTCTCTTTGGTATGTTTTTAGGAGAAGTTAATATCCATCTAGAAGATCCCCCTGGTAATCATCAGGGGCTTGCCAATCATAAGAAAGGATTCATCCTGGACGTGTTGTTTCAACATAAGAGGAGATTTGCTGAAGTGCTGATGGATTTGACGTTGATTTGCTTAGCTTATTATAGTGCCTTCTATCTAAAGTTTGATGCGGTCATTTCCTACCAGATGCAGCGGGTCATTGTTGAATTTCTCCCTGTCGTAATTGCTTTTCAGTTGATCAATTTCTTCTTGTTTGGGCTCTATCGCGGAGTCTGGAAATACGCGGGGCTCACCGATGTGCTGGCAATCCTTAAGGCGGTAACGGCCGGTACTCTCGTCATGGGGGTACTGGTAGAAACGGCTTTTCAGTTCGAGGGATATTCCAGGCCGATTCTTGCTATTTTCTGGCTATTACTAGTGGTGTTAGTATCGGGATCTCGTATTGCTACCAGACTCTTTTTTGAGTTTTTGTCATCTTCAATAGCGAGGCAAAAAAGAGTGGCCATTATGGGTGCTGGAGATGCGGGAGAATTGTTGTTGAGAATCCTACAGAGCAGCGCCCAGCGCAAATATGAGCCAGTGGCTTTCATCGATGATGATCCCCAAAAAATAGGCAAGGTCATTCACGGCGTGCCTGTTTTAGGAAACCGATATACATTGGCGGAGGTCGTAGAAAGGCAGAAAATAGAGACTGTCTTTATCACCATCCCATCGGCTACTCCTGATCAAATAAGAGGGATCGAAGAAGAGTGCCGGCTGCACAATATTCAGTATCGTCTAGTGGGGACTCTATTCGAGAGTGCCCAAACATAACGGTATGGATGCTCTGGACCGTCCTTCGAAGATACTTTTCGTCAATCCATATGGCATCGGAGATGTTCTATTCACGACGTCGGTCTTGAGTCTTGTGAAAAAACATTTTCCGGAATCCGTCGTTGGTTACCTATGCAATGAACGGACAAAGGCAGTCTTAGAGGCTAATCCGATGGTGGATCAACTGTTTGTTTTTGAAAAGGATCTATACAGAAAACTCTGGAGAGAAAGCAAGAAAAAGTGCTTTGGAGAATTTACGTCGTTACTCAGGCAGATTAAACAACAACGGTTTGAAGTTGTCTTGGATTATTCTTTGAGCCGCCAGTTTGGATTCTTTCTCGCCGCTCTTGGGATTCCTATCCGAATCGGTTACAATTACAGAGGAAGAGGAACGTTTCTCAATCGAAAAGTGGAGATAGAAGGGTATCGCGGGCAACCGATGCCGGTCTTCTACTGTCGTCTTTTGAGAGAGTTGAAACTACCCCTGGACGACAATACCATTCCTCCGATGCAGTATCCTCTTGCGGGGACTGTTACGGAATGGGCAGAGGAATTTCTCGGTTCTCAAGGGATTTCAAAGAAAGAGCGTTTTATTGCCGTTCATCCAGGGGGTGGAATGAGCTGGGGAAGCAACGCGATTTATAAAAGATGGCCGGTAACTTCGTTTGTGAAGTTGATCAAGCTTCTTCGGGGGCATTATGGTGTCAAAATTCTTCTGCTGGGGGATCCCTTGGATTCACCGACAATACTTTCAATGTCAGCGGAGCTCAACGACCCCGGTGTGATCAACATTTCCGGAAAGACTGCTCTCAACCAGCTAGCGGCAATACTAGGACAATCTTGGTTTGTTGTCTGTAACGATGGGGGGCCACTGCATATCGCGGTGAGCCGGGGAGCTAGAACAGTTTCTTTCTTCGGTCCGGTGGATGAGACTGTGTATGGCCCTTTCCCGAGAGACGGACATTTAGTTCTGACAAATCCGGTCGAGTGTCGCCCTTGTTATCAAAATTTTAAATTCCCTCTCTGTCCTTACGAATACCGATGCTTGAAAGAACTTGCAGTGGAATACGCGTTTGGAAGAATAAAGGAGGTATTGAACTAAATGGCGGATCTTTCGGCCGTTATTATCACGAAAAATGAAGCAAGGCGAATCCAGCGATGTTTAGACAGTATCCGGTGGATACCAGAGATTATTATTGTGGATGACCAGAGCAGTGATGAAACGGTAACGATCTGCAAACGGTACACAAACAAGATTATCATTCACTCCCTGAACGAAGATTTCGCGGCCCAGAGAAACATCGGGACACAAGCGGCAACACAACAGTGGGTTCTTCAATTAGATGCCGATGAAAAAGTCACTGAACAGGCCAGGTGCGTCATTGAAGAGGCACTGATGAGTAAAAAAAGGGAAATCACCGCATTTTCTTTAATTCGAGAGAACCATTTCTTGGGGAGACGGATGCGATTCGGAGGATGGAGCGAAAGAGCCGTCAAATTATTTAAAAGAGAGAATGGGCGCTATGAAGGGAGAGTCCATGAATCTCTCCACGTGAGTGGACGTGTCAATAATTTGAACGCCGTCATTGAACACTATCCTTTTGACACGTTTTCTGATTGCTTAGAAAAATTAAATCGCTATACCTCCTTAGAGGCCAAAATGATGATGGAACAAAATCCATCTGTTCCCCCCAAAGAATGTGATTATCAGATGACATGGAGGACGCTCAAGCTTTTTTGGAAAATCTATGTTAAAAAACAGGGATTTCGTGAAGGCCTCCCGGGGTTAGTTTTCGCCTCTTTTTGGGCTCTGGGACATTTTATGAAGTGGACTAAATACTGGGAGCTCACTGGAAAATGCGTCTGGGACTTGACGGAAGAATTTTAGCCCATTCTTACAGCGGTATCGGTTGTTATTTGACCCGTCTTATGGATCAATTTAAAAAATTAAAACAGGGGAGATTTTTCTCTACTCGGATCGTCCAGTATTACCCCTGTATCATCAAGAACTAGAGGGGATTAAGATCGTCGTCTTTGGAGAAAAACACCGCCGCTATTGGGGCCACTGGCTGCTTGCTGATCAACTCAGAAAGGACAAGATTGATTTATATCATGCCACGTGGAATAAAGGGGTTCCCTTTATGGCCCCGTGTTTCACGGTGGTGACTGTGTATGATATTTTCCCGCTGATATTCCCTGAGATGTTCCTAAACCAGCGGCGAAAATGGAAGTATCTGTATCATCTTTTTATCGACGGGATCAGAGCAGATCGTATCATCACTATCTCAGAGTGTACCCGGCAAGATTTAATCAAGAAATTCCCTCTTTTTGAAAAGAAGATGGTGGTCACTTTGCTGGGAATTGACCGATCAGAGTATCTCAATGTGTCCCAAAACGACATAGAAAAGTGGAAGAATCATTTTGGCCTGTGCAGTCCATATCTGATCTCTGTCCTGGGGAGGTTGGATGAGAAGAGGAAAAATATCCGCTGTTTGCTGGAGGCGTTTGCCGGACTCAGAAAGAATCACCCGGAGGTTTCATTGGTCATCATCGGTTCAGGCATGACGGTGCAGACCGAAAACAACGGATTTGTTAAAATACTAGAGAATATTCCGCGCGCCGCTCTGATCTCCCTGATGCAGGGGGCGGAGTTCATGGTTCATTCTACTTTGTACGAAGGTTTTGGGCTTCCGATTCTGGAAGCGATGGCTTGCGATATCCCTGTGATTGCCGGGGAAGGAAGTTCTGTTTCCGAAATTTTTGGAGGATCCACTCTATTGGTGAATCCCAATGACAGAGACGCTCTCGGCTCTTCCATGAGACGATTCATGGAGGATCCGTCTCTTCGGAGTCAATTCAAACATCTCGGCAGACAAAAAGTCGAACAACTCAGCTGGGATAAGACAGCAGAGCAAACTTTACAGATCTATCAGCAATTGCTAAAACAGGCATCCTAATGGACCCAGTCGTTTTTTTAGATCGAGATGGAGTGATTAGTGAAGAGCTGGGAAATGGGAAATATATCTCTCGATGGGAACAGTTTCGCTTTGTCAGCGGATCATTGGAGGCGATACGGCTTCTTACAGAACAGAAGTTGCATCTTTTTATCGCCTCTAATCAGGGAGGAGTGGGAAGGGGGATTGTAAGCCAAGAGGAATTAGAGCAAGTTACTGAGAGGATGTTGAAGGAAATCGCCAAAAGCGGAGGAAGAATTCAAGGGGTTTACTACTGTGTCCACTCTCCTGAAAACACCTGTCTTTGTCGAAAACCAGGAACCGCCCTCTTCGAAAGAGCAGCAGAAAGAAAAAAGATTTCTTGGAAAAAAAGTATCGTTGTGGGAGACGCCTTGTGCGATCTCACTGCGGGGCGTACATTAGGCTGTCAGACGGTTCTAGTCCTGAGTGGGAAAACCCAAAGAGAGGAAACTGCCGATTGGTCATTCCAACCAGACCACATTGCTGATAGTTTGATTGCGGCGGTCCCTTGGATTTTAAAGAGGGTTCGGCAAAGATGAAGAAGAGGATCCTGGTTGTTCACGCTTCTGCGGGGGCAGGTCACCGAAAAGCGGCTGAATCCATCCACAAGGCTTTTGAAACCCTATCGCATACCGAATGCTCAGTGGAATTGGTCAATGTACTCGACCTTACCAACGCTTTCTTCAAATGGAGCTACGAGCAGAGTTATCTTTGGATGATTACTCGGGCTACGTGGTTGTGGGGATTTGGTTATTATTGGTTTGACACCCCCTGGATGCGGCTTCCGGTGAGCATTTTACGCAGGGTGTTGAATCGTCTCAATTCAGGTTCGTTTACCCGTTATCTGGAACGAGAGAAATACGATGTCATTATTTCAACCCATTTTCTAGCCACAGAAATCATGGATGATTTGAAGAGGAGAAAAAGAATCCATGCCCAGCTGATCACTGTTGTGACCGACCTGGGGGCGCATGCTTTCTGGATTTTGCCGAATGTGGATTACTACATCGCTGGGGTGGAAGCGACGCGGCGAGATTTAGAAAAAAGAGGAATTAAAAAAGAGAAAATTAAGGTATTGGGTATTCCTATACGGGAATCGTTTGCTCGGGGAAAGGACCTGGGAAAATTAGGAGAACGGATGGGGCTTAAAGAAGGGGTTTTCACGATTCTTTTAATCGGCGGGGGATTTGGGGTCGGACCCATTGTGCAGATTACCGAACAGCTTTCTTCGTTGCCGATTCAATTGCTGGTAGTTTGTGGCAAAAACGAGACCCTGTACCAAGAACTAGTGCAGAAAAGTCTCAGCGCTGCGGTTATGTTGAAACCGTTCGGCTATGTTGACAACATTGATGAACTGATGACGGTGAGTGATTGCGTTATCACAAAATCAGGGGGGTTGACTGTTTCCGAGGCGTTGGCGAGCCATCTCCCTTTAGTTGTCATCGATCCCATTCCTGGCCAGGAGAGAAAAAATTGTGAAGTCGTTGTCGGAGGCGGGGCTGGGGTTGAAGCTAAGAATCCCCAAGCAGTACGAATGACCGTTCAAGATTTTATCCAGCATCCTGAAAAGCTTCAGAAGATGCGAGAAAAAGCAAAGGAGTTGGCGCGTCCCAGCGCGGCAAGAGATATCGCGGAGTTAGCCGTTCATCTGGCAATGAGTTCGTCGGATGTTATGAGTAGGGGATCATGATTCCACCACTTGCTTTGCGGCACGAAGTGCCGCTACGACAAGAATTACACAAACTCATCCAAGCGGCAAAACAGCAAGTGAAATTGCTCGAGGCCTCGCCTGTCGAGAGCTTGCCAAGGAGTAGGGGCGTATTGCAATACGCCCCTACTCGATATGCACCCACGTTGGATGAGCTTCGGCAGAAAGTCATTGGCTGCACCCTTTGCGATCTCCACCGAGGAAGGACCCACGCCGTTTTTGGAGAGGGGAACCCAAGGGCGGCATTGATGTTTATTGGAGAGGGGCCGGGCCGTGAAGAAGACCGTCAAGGACGCCCTTTTGTTGGCATGGCGGGACAGCTTTTGACTAAAATTATCGAGGCGATTCAGTTCCATCGGGAAGATGTCTATATCGCGAACATCGTCAAATGCCGACCCCCGGAAAACCGGGTCCCTTTTCCGATGGAAATC
>JAHFFC010000065.1:0-2380 GCA_023248175.1 Candidatus Omnitrophota bacterium
GCAAGATTCCAACCCCGCCGCGTGAATCTGCTCGATCGTATTCGTCCGCTGTTGATGGGTGTGGGTCGTGCAGATGCTTCCGTAGTGCGACGCAGCGGCTTCCAGATTGTGCTTATATTTGTCGGCACCCGCCTCTTTTAATTCCTTCGCCTGCTGATCCGTCAGGAACCCAAGCGAACAGGTTACCTGCAGCCGGGTATTTTGTTTAACCGCCTTGACCGCCTCTTTGACTTTTGGAAATATGTCGTCGGGAATGGATTTCCAGGCAGCGACAATGCAAAATTCATGAACACCGTTGCGCTCCGCGGACTTCGCGGCTTCGATAATCTGTTCCACTGAAACAAACTCATACTCCGCCACCCCTGTCGAGTAATGTTTCGACTGCGAACAAAACGCGCAATCTTCAGAGCACCGTCCGCTTTTCGCATTGATCAAGGTACAGAGGTCAACTTTTCTTCCCATGAAACGTTCTCTGACCTGATTGGCAACATGCGCCAGCAATAGAATCTCAGAATCGGGAACCTCTAAGAGCGCGTAAGCGGTCTCTTTGGAAATTCCTTCACCTGAATTGAGCACAGCTTGTCCCGCTTCTTGGATGGCGATGGTCTGCATGAATTTCTAGTCTCCTTTCATTGTCACCCTTATTTGTAAAGAGGGTTGACTATTATTCCAAAAAAAATTTCTTTTTATTGCGATGGTTCGGTCTCCAACAGACTGGCTGTCACAAAGATCACTAAATTCTGGCGTTCCTTGTCCTTTGTTTCTCGACGGAAAAAGTTTCCCAGAAACGGCACATTTCCCAGAAAGGGAACCTTCGTAATTTTCTTGGTATCGGTCTCCTTCATTAATCCTCCCAATACCACCGTCTCCTGATTCTCGATGACTACCGAGGTGCTGAGATTGCGGGAAGAAAATTTAGGAAGGGAAACTTCACCGCTGTAAGTAAATGTTCCTGTCTGCCCGCTGACTTCGGGGAGTAAAACGAGGCTGATACTTCTGCCATCGGCTCCGATACTGGGAGTAACTTTCAAGGTGATCCCTACATCCCGCGTTTGGAAATCCTGCGGTGTATTCACAAACAAAGTTTCTTTAACCCCGCTGACTTCATCCAAGAAATCTCCATCGCCATTGAGATCTTTTTTAACAACGCTTGCCTCATAGCGGGTGGGATAGACAAACTCATCCACCACCTTGATGACAGCAGTCTGGTTGTTCAACGTGGTGATTTTGGGAACTGAGAGGGTCTTCGCGTTTTGCCGTTCATCAATATTATGCAGCACTACCTGAAACTGAGGCTTGGTCAAGATTCCCTCAAAATTCAAATTGATCCCCTCTGTTTGCCGGCTGAAGTTGGCGTAGTCAATTCCAGCCCCCTTCTTTAAACCGCTGATCATTGGCGTTCCGCCTCTTCTGGCAAATGGTAATTCTCCCTTGAGACTAACCTCCGCTCCCAGCTCGCGCAAATCGGTAACGTCTATCTCAATAAACCGGGCTTCGATGAGAATCTGCAAAGGGGCAACGTCCAGTTTCAACAGTAACCTCTCAATAATCTCGAAATTGGATGGAGTGTTGGTGATGATCAAAGAGCCGGTTCGCTCATCGAGAATCACCTTGCTATCCTTTGGGAAGTTGACTGATTCTTCCAAAATATCCTTGATTGTTTTTGTCTCGGTCGTGATCCCGGAAGACCCCAATTGGGTTCCGCTGCTTGTTCCTTCCCCGCTAAACTTGGTAAAGGCACCAATCCCTTCCTTAAGATGATACACTCGAGTCTCCACCGGTTCATCCTTGGCTTCATCCTGGGTGAGAACCCAAAGCGCGTTTTTCTCGATTCGATAGATCATGTTTTCATTTCGGAGAAGATACTTCAGGACTTCTTCAAGAGACATCTCTGTTACCTGCAAAGTAACCCCGGTTTCTGTTTGCAGGACTTTTTCACTTGGAATAATGTTGACTTGAGCCTTCTCCGACAAATAATCCAACACCTCCACCAGTTTAGCGTCTCTAAAATTAGCCGAGATGGGATGTTTTAATTGTTTTTGGACATCCATTACCAACACCTCTGGAGATTCCAACGTCGGCGGCATTTTCTCAGCTGCTGGCACGGAGACCACCTCCGTTACCGACACAAACTGCATCTGGGAAGGACCCCATAGAGATTGCAAAATTTCTGTCGGCTGAGATACTCCAGGCACTGCCGAGAAAAAACTCAGCATCTGTTCTTCCTTCAAAAGCCGCTCTCTTTTATTCTGATACTGCTGAACCAACTGTTGATAGACCTGAGCCAATTCTTCGTCTTCACCTTTGTTTATTAAAGAAGAGTAAGCTGAGTCTGAAAAACCCAGCACAATTAAACAAAAACTGAGGATGTAAATTGCCA
>JAHFFC010000065.1:2480-5839 GCA_023248175.1 Candidatus Omnitrophota bacterium
CGTTGGAATATCTTCCCCAACAGAGGAATATCTCCCAACAAGGGAACCTTGGTTACTTTGGTAGTACTAACCTCCTTGATCAACCCCCCCATGACGATGGTCTCTCCTTGATTGACAAACACACTGGTTTGAAGCTGGCGCGAGGTAAACTTTGGAATCGTGACTCCCCCTGTAAAAGTAAAGTTTCCAGAGCTTGAACTGACCTCCGGCAGCAGAGTCAAGGTCATACTCTGTCCACCAGCCCCCACACTGGGAGTTACCTTCATGATAATGCCAACATCACGGGTGACAAAATCTTTCGGCACATTGGCAAATTCGGTCTCTCCCGCGTCGTTGAAATCCCCATCCCCATTGATATCGAATTGAATTAGCTCCACTTCGTAGCGTGTCGGGTAGATGAACTGATCAACAATCTCAATGGACGCGGTCTGGTTATTCAAAGTTGTCACGCGGGGGGCTGAAAGGGTTTTTGCGGTTTCCTTCTCTTGAATCGCGTGAATCACCATGTCAAATTCAGGATAGGTCAGGATCCCTTGATAGGTAAGATTCAGCCCCTCGGTTCCCCTTGAGAAGTCCGCAAAATTAACACCGCTCCCTTTTGAAAACTGAGTAAGATTCTGAAGTCGGCCATGATCTCCTCGAATCACCGACTTTGATTTGCGTAATCCAAAATCCCCCGTCATCTGCAATTCAGTCCCCAGCTCTTCTAAATCAGTGGCATTGATTTCCACAAAACGGGCCTCGATGAGAACCTGAATTGGAAATTGATCCAGGCTAGTCAGAAGTCTTTCCAAGAGCTCCAGATTAGCCGGTGTGTTACTGACAATCATCGCCCCTGTCCGATCATCAATCACTAACTTCGCATCCCCGGAGAAGGGAATTGCTTCTTCCAGAATATCCTTAATCGTCTTGACCTCTGAAACTGAGGACCCCTGTCCCAGCTCTGTAGATCCTCCTGATGTCGAAGTAAATCTTGGGAAAACCCCCAGTCCCTGATTGAGGAAATAAATCCGGGTCTCCATCGGTTCATCTTTGATATCCTCTTCAGACATAATCCAGACCGCCTCCGACTCAACCCGATAAATGAGATGATGACTCTTAGCCAGAAAGTTTAAAACATCCTCCAACGGAAGCCGCTTAAAGTGAGCGGTGACTTTGTTTTCTTTCTCCTGCAGTTTCTTGGCCAGGATAACATTCGTCCCGGTTGATTTGGAAAGGAATTCGATCACATCTTTGAGCTCCACATCTTCAAAATCAGCGCTCACTAACTCCTTGAGTTTCTTTCGCATGGGTGAATCAAGATTGGCCGTCTTCTCTTCGGCGGGAATTTCTTTTTTCCATCGGGGCTCGGGAGGAAGTTGGTGTGCCTTTGCTACATCCAATAACATTTTAGACTCTTCCAGATCCCGCCTTTGATCCAGAAGGAATTGTTCGTCTTCTAATTTTTTAATCTCTTCTTGATATTCTCCTGCTTCCACTTGCTCCAACCGCTTTTTAGCCACTGTATTGAGCGGATCTATCACGAGCGCCTGCTGAAGAAGTTCCTTGGCCTGGGCGTATTGCTTCGTCTTTTTGGCTTGCCAAGCCATCGAAATCAGCTCTCTGCTTTTTACTGGCTGCGGCTGGCTGGATCTTTTTGTTTTAGGCTTCTCCCGTTCTGCTCTCTTACGGCTGGCGATCTCTTCTAATTTCTTCTGTGCCAGATCGCGGAACCGATGAGCTAATTCCCCCAGAGGAGTGTTTGAATCAATTTCGATGACCTGCTGAAATTCAGCAATAGCGTCATTGGGTTCTCCTTTCTTGAGAAATTTCTTTCCTCGTTCCAAATGCCGCCGCTGAATACCCTCCTTTTCTTCTTCCCGCCATTTTTTCTGGTGTTCTTCTTGTTGAACAGTCTGTTTCTTCTCTTTGACATACTCTGCCGCCGCTTTTTCCGCTTCCCGCCTTAACTGAATCATTTCTTGGACTAATTGCTGCTGAGTAACAGAGGAAACATTATTACTGGAGGCAGCTCCACCAATAAGAGGAGCCGTAAGAAATAGTGAGAGTACGACCAGAAGAAAGATTCTCCCCCTTAGAAGAAACATAATTCTATTGTATCATGGACTAAACCTGTTACAAATAAAAAAATGGTTCTTCAGGGAATTGTGTGGGGGAAGTCCTCCCCCCTTTAACGCCAAATTTTTAACGGATTTGAGTTCGGATTGATCGCAAAACTCCTCGCACGCCTTTAGGCGGGCTCGTCAGACATTGCGATCAAAGACATCCAAACTCAACTCCTAAATTCGGCTAAGTCGTTCAGAAAATAGTTCCCTGGCTTATCCCCCGCCCCATAATGACTATATGAGAGGTCAACAGTTACTAACTCATGTTACGCAGTTCCCCTGTGTCCCACCTTCATGGGGTTCTTTTCGCCTGAGGCGGGCACTTCACTACGCTTCGTTCAGAATGACAGCACTGCGTAAGAAGAGTGATTAACACGACCCTTAGCTTTTATCTCTCCAATATCCATTCCTGCTACCTAAAAGTATACCATCCCATGAGCGTTATGTCTAATTGAGAATGGACTTCTCAGAAGTTCCCCAAGTTGACTGATGACGTTGATAACCTTAAAACTCCCCCTTTGAAAAAGGGGGAAAAAGGGGGATTTAGAGAATTCAAATCCCCCCTGACCCCCCTTTTCTAAAGGGGGGGTGTCCAAGTTGATGGGGAACTTCTGTAGACTTCTTGCTCTCCCTCCTTTAAGAAGTCGTCAATGTCGTCCCAGAATTTCCGCCAGCGGTCAAAAATAGGTATCTGATCCCTATTTCAACGATACACTTTCCCGCGGAAATCAATTCCCGTAATGTAGAAGATATCTCCTTGACGGAAGAACTTGATGCGAATATCACCGAAACGAAACCGATGAGTTGCAGGGGGTAAATTCACCAATGGCTTAGCGAAACTCATTGGCTTAGGTGCAGTTAGGAAGTAGTGCAGTTTGTCCTTAATTTTAGTGACCAAGTGAGGAGTCAGTTTAGCCAAGTCACCCTGGGCTTGACTGGTAAGAACAAACTGAAAAGTCATGCTCGGAGGGGGCGCAGTTTACCTGAAGCAATGTCTCGGAGGGCTCGTTCGTATTCCTGTTTGATTTCTGCCTTAAACTCTTCCTTAAATGGCCAACGAACCTCAATTTCGTCAATGAGTCGGCCAACAGGATTTTTGGAAAAATACTCTTTGTCCGGCATCGTTTCATAAAGAGCTGAATCAATTCTGCAGAGAAATTCCCAAAACGCATATAAGTCAAATAAAAACCATTGGGGTCTTTTCTCTGAATCAAACGCGACCGCTGCACGAAGGCTTTTGGGTAAAGAAATCCC
>JAHFFC010000066.1 GCA_023248175.1 Candidatus Omnitrophota bacterium
AACTCTATGGGATGTGTTTTGATATACTGTGTTGCTGCTTGCAGGAAGAAATCACACTGCTGTACTTCATTCAAAGAACGTAATTGATTTTGGAACTCACCGCTAGCGGTTGATAATATGGGTATATTATCCTTCGTCAATGACGTACCAGAGGCATGTGGATTATTGCCTCTCCATAAGTGTTCTCCAGTGCAAGTCGTCATAAAAATAAACCGATGATAAGTCTTATATCCGCGGTATATCCAAGGAGAGATCACAACGAAACTGACTAGCATCAAGATAGCCAATCGGCGCAATGAGAGCAGTAGGCGCCTGCCTTGGCATAAATCGTATACTAGAAAAGCAGGAAAGAAAGCAATAAAAGTAGGCCTTAAGAAAATACCTATACCGATCAAAAAACCTACGGCAATGAGGGTCTTATCATTTTTGTCCCAAAATAAAATAAGATAGCTCAAGATCAGGAAAAAACATACAACTAAAGTAAGTTCGTGGAACTTTGTCGCATATACAATAAGGCCCGGATGTAAAGAATAGAATAAACCTGCTACAAAGGCCGTTTTGGGATTAAAGATTCTCTTCGCTATGGCCATCAATGGCACTACGGCTATACCGGCAATCAATGCCTGTATCAATTCTAAGAATAGGTAGTTCTTGTTCGTCATTGCATAGACCCATGAACAGAAATATGAATAGAGCACGTTTGGGAAGAACAAGTACTCAGTCCCATGATGCTGGTAACTGTACCCCTTGCCAGATAAGATATTGAGAGCAATGGTATGATACTCCCAAAACTCAGGATAGATATGACGCCCCAAAGAGAAAATAGCCGCAATCCTTAACAGAAAACTAAACAAAAAAA
Organism: Candidatus Omnitrophota bacterium; assembly: GCA_023248175.1. Taxonomy (GTDB): domain Bacteria; phylum Omnitrophota; class Gorgyraeia; order JACOVV01; family JACOVV01; genus JACOVV01. Next base: position 860 of record JAHFFC010000066.1, read on the forward strand.
AGAAATAGTATTGTTTTATCATAGATGGATTAAATACGGATAAAGAAGCCCTCTAAGCAAACTCATTATTCCCATTTTGTGCTGTCCCATTTTCATGAGGAATTTCCCATGGATTTCGTATTCATTTGCGATAAATCTTTTTAAAGGCAGGTATTCATTTGTGAGCCCTGCATCGAATTTCAACCGCTGGAGGACAATCCATCGTTCCTGGTTAATTTTAGAGATAGCCCCTGGATGAATTCTTCGCTGGTAAAGAAATTCTGAAACGTTCTCCATTCCTATTAGAGAACGAAACCGAAGCCAGAGAGCATAATCTTGTGCAAAGGGATATTGTTCAGGATACCCCCCTATCCTTGTAAAAACCTTTTTGGAAAACATCACTGAACCGTGGCAAAAACAATTAATATTTTTCAGCCACTTCTTGAGTTCTTCATCAGCCGTAGGTAAAACAAAATAATACAAGTGCCGCGCTTGCTCATCAATACCTTCATAGAAACTTCCGATCAAGCCTAGTTCGGGGTTCGCCTCTAAATGTCTCAACTGTATCTCCAGGCGACTTGTAATTGAAACGTCATCGGCATCTTGTCTGGCAATCCAATCCCCAGAAGCCAAACGGATAGCCCGGTTCAGCGATTTAGTCAATCCAAGACGGCACTCATTCCTTAACACTCGGATTCTGCTGTCATAGCTTGCCCACTTCTTTACCAAAGAAAGAGACAAATCTGTTGAAGCGTCATCCGCGATCAGAAATTCATAGTCCTGGAATTTTTGGTCTAAGACACTTCGTATAGCGTCTTCCACAAATGCCTCATGGTTATAGACACTCATCACCACACTGACTTTTGGAGAACGAGTCATTGTCTTTTCGGAGGCGATAACCACGCGTCAACGCTTAAATGAATCAACATCATCAAATAGGAAAACGCCACGGCAAAGGTCAGTTTGCTGTATCCCTGCCGGCGATTGCGGAAAGTATAGGGAAGCTCTTGGATAGACCGCGGGCGGCCGTGGACGCAAAACTCTAATAGAATTTTATACCCCATTGGATGAACGCGATCGCGAACCTTTTCATAGAAATGGCGATCCATGGCAAAGTAACCACTCATGGTATCAGCGATGGAGAGACGAAGTAAGCCCTGCGCCAATCCATTTCCCATTGAGCTAAGCCCTCGGCGATACCAAGGCCAATTTTCCGCGCCTCCCCCTGATACTCTGCGTGAACCGATGACGAGTTCTGTCCCCTGACGCACGGTCATAATCATTTTGGGCAATAGGGCCGGATCGTGCGAAAGATCCGCGTCTAATACGCATAAAACCTGCCCTCTCGCCTGCCGAAGCCCGTCAATAACGGAACCACTGAGCGATTTCTCCCCTTTTCTCTGAATGACATTCAGCCACGAATGTTCCTTGGCGTATTCATTCACCGTTTCCGCCGTCCCATCGGGAGACTGGTCATCCACGACAATAACCTCGATAGGCATTGCGTCAAGGACAGCACGAATTAACTGAACAAGCCCAATGATATTGGCACGTTCATTGTAGGTAGGGATTATAATAGAAGCGTCAACAGAGGACATTTTTATAGAATTCGATCTCTTGAGCGACAACCCGTTGCAAGCTGAAGCTTCTCTCGACAGTCAAGCGCGCTTCTCTCCCATACTGTTTCACAAGCTCCGGCGCCTGGAGGAGTTCTTTTAGGATGTCATGGATCGACCGGTAACTTGTCGAGCAGAGACGCCCATTGATTTTGTCTTTGATCACATCCGTAACCCCATCGATTTCACTTGCTACCGCGCACAAACCACACGCCATCCCTTCTAAAAGCGCCTTTGGCATCCCTTCATATAAAGAAGGGAGCACAAAAACCTCATGCTGGTTTAATAATAAAGGGAGCTCCTCGTTCGGGATTTGTCGATGGTATTTTAACATTATTTTCTTGCGCGCGGCCAAAGAAAATAGGTCCTTCTTTAACGGGCCATCTCCTACCAATGTCAATGAACAACTTAACCCTTCTAGGGCGCGCAAAAGAGCCAAGAGATTTTTCTGGGGGACCAACCGCCCCACAAGGATAAGACTTTTTCTTTTTTTCTCTACGCCCAGAGGCTTAAAACAATCCGTGTCAACACAGTTAGGAATCATCTCAATCGGTTTAGCGCGATCTTCGCATAGGCGGCGCGCATGATTTAAACCCGCGGTAGAAGTGCACAAAATCGCGTCACACTCCTTGAAAATCCTCTTCTCTTTTGCCGCGATCCGCCAATGGGCCCAAAAATTCCGGCTCTCCCGAAGATGGTGCAATGACCAAATGTATCCGCTTCTGACAATCACGGGCCGATGATTTCGTTTTCCCAGCCGAAGGGCCAGATCGGCTCCTTTGACTTGATGAGTTTTTAAAAAATCGGATTCTTTCACGATCGCCTCAAGCCGCTCCCTGTAACGCTGTTCGCCAAGATTTGAAAGAATGGGAACTACCTCTATATTCTCGGACAAGAACGGCTGATATTGCTGGTCTTCCTCTTTTCCATAAGTCAGGAAGTATATTTTTGAAAGATAACGGCTGAGTTCGCTATAGAAAGCAGCCTCCCTGCTTAAAATTCCTGCCTCTGCCCAGTTTTTCAGGGAAACGCCCTCGGTGAAAAAGAGCGCCATTTTTTTCTTTCTTAATTGTTCTTCGGTCATCATCCTAGAAATTCCCGGTGCCAGTATTCCAAGACCAGCAGCCCCCAGAGCTCATAAGCGTAATCCCTTTTGCCCTCTAGATGGAGGGAAAACATTTCACTCATTTTCTCCTGTTTGAAGTAACGGCGGATTTGTGTCTGCTGTGAGAGGAGTCCTTCTCTTAGAGCTTGCTGTAATGGCCCTCGAATCCATTTTGCTAAGGGAACCGCGAATCCCATTTTGCGGTGGTTGAGGTTTTCTTGAGGGATTTCTTTCTGAAACGCCGTCCGCACAAGGTACTTTAACTTTCCTTTTTTCAGCTTCATTTCAGAAGGAAGACGACTGACAAATTCCACTAACCGTGTATCCAGGAATGGACAGCGCACTTCTAAGGAGTGAGCCATGCTCATCATATCTACTTTACACAACAGGTCGTTGGAAAGGTAGAATTTCGTATCAACACTCAAGATCGCATCCAGAGCAGTCTCTTCTTCTGCTTGCTCAAAAAGCTGATGGATCAGCCCGGTGGACTGGTATCCGTTCATGTCTGCCAGGAAATCGTCACAATACAACGATTGTTTCTCCGCCTCATTGAAGAAACCAACCCATTGCAGGTATCGTTCTGTTTTGTCCAGCTCACTCGCCTGAAGGAACCTTCCTATAGAGCCCAGGGTCGATTGCCTGCCGGCCTTTTTTAAAAACGGCGAACTCGCTCGGGTAATCCCCGTCCGAAGCCACGCGGGGATTTGTTTTTGATACCCCTCCGCTATTTTAAAACCCCAATGCCTCCGGTAACCCCCGAATATTTCATCTCCGCCGTCTCCACTGAGAGCGACCGTGACCCCCAGCCGGGTCATCTTTGACAAATAATAGGTCGGAATCGCCGAAGCGTCGGCAAAAGGCTCGCCAAACTGCCGAACCAATCTCGGAAGAAGCCCAACGGCATCCGGACGCACGATTTCTTCATGGTGATCCGTTTGATACCGTTTCGCGATAACCCGGGCAAAGGGGAGCTCGTTAAATTCTTCTTCTTCAAAACCGATGGAGAACGTTTTGACTTTTTTGGAAGAAAGCTTGGCCATGACCGCGACCACGATGCTTGAGTCCAACCCCCCACTTAAGAAAGCTCCCAGCGGAACTTCCGACATCAGCCGCGCGTTGACCGCTTCCCGGAAAAGCCGCCGTATCTCTTCGCGCGCTTCCTCTTCTGAGATTTTAAGTTTTGGGGAATAGCGGAGTTCCCAATAAGATTCCACTTTTAACTGTCCCCGTTCCCACATAAGGAAATGCCCGGGAGGAAGTTTTTGGATGTCTTGAAAAATCGTCCTTGGGGCAGGAACACATAAAAAGGTAAGGTAATCGTGGAGCGCCGGAAAAGAAAGCTCCCTTGAGATCCACGGAATCTCCCTGAAAACTGAAAGCTCAGAGCCAAAAACAAACTTTCCGGCTTTCTCGCTGTAAAAAACAGGCTTCTTCCCCATCCGATCCCGAGCCAGCAGCAACCGCTGCCGATTCTTATCCCAAATCGCGAAAGCAAACATCCCTTGAAGCCGCCTGGGAAGCTCTTCGCCGTATTCCTCGTAGCCGTGCACCAGGACCTCCGTATCCGAATCGGTCTTGAAACGGTGCCCCTTCTGTTCCAATTCGTTCCTTAGTTCTTGAAAATTGTATATCTCGCCGTTAAAAACAACCCACACCGACTAATCTTCGTTAGAGAGTGGTTGATGTCCTCTATTGATATCAATAATACTAAGTCTTGTATGGACTAAGGTTACCGATAATTCATTCTGTCTGTCACTATAAAATCCTTCGGCATCGGGGCCTCTATGCCTCAGGCAAGAGCCTATCCGGGAAGCAAGAGACTGGTCAACCGTCGGTACTCCCAACTCGACGACACCGGCTATACCACACATAAAGGGGTTTTATTATACCACTAGACTCTTTTGATTTGTTAAGGGGGGTATGTTAGCATTGGAATCATCTATGAATCGCTGGGTATCTAAAAGGATTGTCGTTACAGGCGGCGCCGGCTTTCTTGGGAGTCACTTAATAGAGAGATTAATCCTCCTTGGGTATAAAAATGTCTTTGTCCCCAGCATCAAACAGTATGATCTACGGGAAAAAGAAGCCATTGTCCGCCTCTACGAAGAGACAAAACCTGACGTCGTCATTCACTTAGCGGCAGTGGTCGGAGG
>JAHFFC010000067.1 GCA_023248175.1 Candidatus Omnitrophota bacterium
TCTCCCCCTTCTTCTGTTTTTCCTTTTAAACTCATGATGTCTGAGTTTCATCGTAACAATGACTAATGGACTTGGCTTTTCAAAATGATATTTCATAGGATCACAGATAGATCTTTATCTACTGTCCCAAGATAACGTATCGCTATTTTTTTTTCCTTGATACCTAACATAGCCTTATCAATTTTATCTCTATCTTGACTATGCAAAACTACCCTTCCCTTTTTTATTTTATCTTCTTTGTCATAGATAGGATCGGCTATGAGGAGCCATTCCCCATGATAGTTTTTTTTCATTTGTGGCATACTCAACAAAATAGATTTTTTCATCGTCCTTTTCCTCCACCCATTACGACCGATTCCCTGCCTTATGTCGCTTGCCTACTCCCTTTTGTCTTTTCAGGCAGGAAGGACAAAAGGAACCTTCACGACAAATTCATTTTCCGTCTCAACGAGTTCCACTTCTTGATGGCTATGTTCCCTGACAAGGGTCATCATCCTTCGAACGCCACTCCCAAGATCCGTGACCATCCCCATCTTTGCCAGTAAGTTGTAAATGGTTGGGTTGCGCAAAACATGAGAACCACCAATTTTCATACTTTCGATCGTCACGGTGTTGGGGAGTTTACCAGGCGTGCGTACTTCCACCCGATCTTGGTAAATAAAAACCCTGATGGCTGAAGTGATCGTATAATCTCGATGAGCAATGGCATTGACAACTGCTTCTCGCAAAACCGCAGGGGGTACGCTCAAGTGTACTTCTGGTTTAAAATCTTCTATCTTGTGTTCCTCTACAAGGTAGAGTTTAAGAAATCGCTGGGTATCCTCAAGAATCTCTGGTATTCTGCCTGTGATCTCTTTCTTGTCGAATGGAGGGATAGCAATGTCTTTACCCTTAATATAGGCGCAAATAACTTTCGCATAGTGAAGAAATTCTTGTGGTTTTTTCCCAAAAAAAAGCAGACCTGTCAACGTAGGTTTATCTTGGGAACCAACGAGATGGAGGTTTCTCAAATATACTTTGACGTCACTCTCGTGAATTTTTAACTGGAAATATTCAAAAAGAAATTCACCAAACTTACTCATGTCTAAATCATTATAGGTGCAATTCGCGACAAGAGTTTCATCGAAGTAAATACTTTCGCTCGACTGAAACAACCGCAACAACTCTTCCCTAGAGGCCTGCCGACAGCGATTTGCCGATCGGATATAGTATTGTCCACTCTGGGTTCTGTAGGGCCTTTGGGATCCTTTTGGAATTCTCACCACTAAGACTGTTTTACCCTCAACCTGAATCGCCTCCTGGAGGATTGTAATGGGAGGGGCACAACGTTGAAAAGCAACATCATCGATGATTAACATTGCCTGGTCAAGATCGCCAGTACCAACAATCTCTCCACGATCAGTCACCCCAAGGATTAAATCTCCCCCATCTGTATTTGCAAAACAAACGATGGATCTAGCTAAGGATTCCCTATCCGGGAGTATCTCCTTAAATTCTGTATGAAGATTTTCACCTTTACTAATTTGCTCTTTTAAGAATAGTGCATCCATGGATATCAGATTTTATCCTTTTTCAGACTTTCCTTTTTTCTTGTTTCTTTCCTCGTCAATATTTGGCAAATGCCTCAAGCCGATCCAGTACTTCTTTACTTTGCTTTTCCATATCCTAACCAACTCGGTAATTTGGTCTGGCACCAATGGTTATAATTCTTCAGAGTGTCAAAGATACGGGGTAGACTTTTTGCTTCACCGAACCCTCGCCAGCCGACGTTTTTGCGCTGGTTTTGATCTTCTTTTTGCCTTCCCATTTTGTCCCTGTTGTGTAATCCAAGGCATCATTTCTCGCAACTTCGCCCCTGTTTGTTCAATCAGGTGCTGGTCATCCTGTTGCATGAGCCGATTGAAATTGGGGCGTCCTGCCTCATGCTCTGCGACCCATTCTTTGGCAAACTGCCCTGACTGGATTTCACGTAACAACTGCCTCATATTCTCCTTAACATGAGCATCAATGACACGTGGACCCCGGCTGATGTCACCCCATTTGGCTGTATCAGAAACACGCTGACGCATCCCCTGAATGCCGCCGGCCCAGATCATATCGGTGATCAGCTTCAATTCGTGTAAGCATTCAAAATACGCCAACTCGGGCTGATAACCAGCCTCAACCAACGTCTCAAACCCTGCCTTAATCAGAGCCGAGGCTCCACCACAGAGGACTGCCTGTTCTCCAAAATTATCCGTCTCTGTCTCTTCTTTAAAGGTTGTCTCCAAGACACCGGCTCGCGTTGAACCAATCCCTTTTGCCCAAGCCAGAGCGACTGCCTTAGCACGTCCAGTGGCATCCTGTTGGACTGCTACTAAAGAAGGGACTCCCTTTCCTTCAAGAAATTGCGACCTCAACAAACTCCCTGGTCCCTTGGGAGCCACCATCATCACATCTACTTCCTTCGGTGGCTGAACAAGTCTGTAAAGAATCGCAAATCCATGCGAGAACCCGAGAGCCTTGCCCGATTTTAAATAGGGAGCGATGGATTCACGATATATCTGCGCTTGCAACGTATCCTGAGCCAAGAGAATGATCAAATCCCCCTGTGTCGCCGCCTCGGAAGCAGAAATGGGTTTAAATCCATCTTTCTTGGCAAGGTCATAGTTGGGTCCCCCAGGCCGTTGAGCGACAATGACTTTTACTCCACTATCTCTGAGATTGAGCGCTTGTCCTCGACCCTGAATTCCATAGCCAATGATAGCGATAGTTTTGTTTTTGAATATTTTAAAGTCTGCATCTTTGTCGTAGTAAATTTTTGCCATAGCTTAAGCCTCCTTAAGTAGATAAATACCAACTCCAATTTCTAAGACGTAGAGTCTTTCTTTGTATCGCTGGGTGCTTCTGTCTCATCTCTGGAAATCGCAATTCTTCCTGTTCGGACAACTTCCTTAACTCCAAAGGGTCCCAGAAGATTAATGGCGTTTTCAACATGATTGCTTTCTCCAACGACTTCAAAGGAGATACTTTTTGACCCTACAGAGATGGTTTTTGCTCCCAGCAACTCTGCTACTTCGATAATCTGTGATCGGGTTTTCGGAGTTAAATTGACTTTAATCAGAAGGAGTTCCCGGTCAATATAAGGTTTCTCGGTCAAGTCAATCACTTTGATCACTTCAATCAGTTTATTCAACTGTTTCTTCACCTGTTCCAGTGTCCGGTCATCCCCTTTGACGACGATGGTCATCCGTGAAACCGTCGGATCTTCCGTTTCTCCAACGGCAAGGCTGTCAATGTTAAAGCCACGGCCGCTAAAGAGCCCAGAAACCCGGGACAGGACTCCAAAGTGGTTCTCAACTAGGACGGCGATGGTATGCTTCATTCATTCACCTTTTTCTCCAGCCCTTCTGCATAGCTGACGTCTGCTAAGTCAGGGACCAATTCCTTGACTTTCGCCAGGGCATACGTCTCGATCTCTTTTGCCGTTGGAAGTGTCAATGCATATTCCGCAATTTTCTGGGCATCGGATAACTTGACTGATCGGATCAAATGTTTCACCTTGGGAATGGATCCGGCACTCATACTGAATTCATCCAGTCCCATCCCCAAAAGGAGGAGGGCGAAACTTGGCTCACTCGCCATCTCACCGCACATCCCAACCCAGATGTTCGAACGATGCCCTGCGTCAATGACTTGCTTAATTAACCTTAACACTCCCGGATGCGTCGGAGCGTAGAGATAGGCGATCTTTTCATTCGCGCGGTCAATCGCTAGTGAATACTGAATCAAGTCATTGGTACCGATGCTGAAAAATTTCACTTCCTTGGCCAGAAGATCACATGTCATCGCGGCAGAAGGAGTTTCTATCATCGCCCCGACCTCGATATCTTCATCAAAAGGAATTCTCTTTTTTCGCAAATCCTCTTTTAATTCATTCAATAACTGATTCGCCTGTTGAACCTCCTCAATTCCCGAGATTAACGGATACATAATCTTGAGTTTTCCCTCGACGGAAGCGCGAAGGATGGCGCGAAGCTGAATTTTAAAAACGCCCGGTCTTGCCAGGCAGAACCGGATCGCCCGCCACCCCAAGAACGGGTTCATCTCATGGGGAATATCCAGCTGTGAGAGAAATTTATCGCCGCCAAGGTCCAAGGTTCGTATAATCACCGAATGAGGCGCCATCTGCCTTGCCACTAACTTATAGGCATCGTATTGCTCTTCTTCCGCCGGCAAATCTGACCGGTTCATGTAAAAATATTCGCTGCGATACAATCCAATCCCATCGGCACCATGGGCAATGCAAGAAGGAAGCTCCTCTGGAAGTTCGATATTAGCAGCAATCCCGATTCGGTGCCCGTCTAAAGTCTTAGAGGGAAGATCCTTCAGTTTTAAGAGATCGCGGCCAAATTCTTCAAATCGTTTCTTCTCAACCCGGTACTTCTTAATAATGTCTTCACTGGGATTGATGAAAACAAGCCCTTTGATTCCATCAATAATCACTGTATCGTTATTCTTCGTTCTCTTGGTGATATCCTCAAGTCCCACCACCGCGGGAATCTCGAGGGATTTTGCCATAATTGCCGTGTGCGATGTCCGCCCTCCGATATCGGTGGCAAAACCAATAACGTGCCCCTTCTGAATCATTGCCGTATCCGACGGAGACAAATCATAAGAGACAATAATCATGGGCTCTTTTAAGTTCTGCAGGGTCTTTCTCTCTTTGCCCATGAGCACTCTCAAGACTCGTTTACCGACATCATCAATATCACTGATGCGTTCTTTGAGATATTCGTCGTCCATTTTTGAGAAAACATTGATATATTTCTTAATCACTTTCAAGAAAATGTTCTCGACTGGCAAACGTTGTTTCTCAACCTGTGTGACCACTTCATCAATCAGCATCGTGTCTTCCAGCACCAGTAGATGGGCGTTAAAAATCTCTGCGTGTCCCTTGCCCATTTCTTTGATAATCCGATCCTGAATAAGAAGAATCTCTTTGCGCGTTTGATCAAGGGCTTTCTTAAAACGTTGGATCTCGCGTTTTATCTCGCCTTTGGGAATGTTCCTGTCAGGAACCGTAAACTCTTCGCTGTCTAAGCAAAGAACCTTTCCAATGGCAATCCCCGGGGCTGCTGGTATTCCACGTAGCATCATTTTTACTCTAGCTCCTTCATCAATAATTTCTCCAACGCACGGCAGGCCTTTTCGGCGTCTTCCCCATCACAAGTAATTTCAACCTGGCTTCCCTTGCCCACCCCTAAAGTAAGAATCCCCATAATGGACTTTCCACTGGATTCCCTTCTCCCTTTACGGACGGTGATATTGGAATTAAAACGGTTCGCCAGCTGTACAAACAGGGCAGCGGGCCTGGCGTGAAGCCCTTGTTCGTTCTGCACATTAATCTTTTTTTTTACGAGCGCGGTCATCATCCCACCACCTGCTTTAATCCCACCACATTCCCTCTCTTCCCACCTTCTAATGTGGTGGGATTGATCCGCCTTTGGCGGATCATCGGCTCGAAGAGCCGAAAAGCAGGTGGTGGGATCATCCATACCTCGCATCCAAGATGGTATCAACGATAATTTTGGCTAATCTCTCAGGATCATGGCGGACATAATTAAGAGTACTAATGATTTCCTCCTCGATCACTTCACA
>JAHFFC010000068.1 GCA_023248175.1 Candidatus Omnitrophota bacterium
AGCCCCTCAAAGGGACAGAAATGTTTTCCGTATTCAAGGAGTTGGGGGACGATCGGACGGAGGTAGAAAATTACGACAAGACTCTCAATCCGGGACGGGCCGCGGCACGGGGAGAATTCGGCTATCACTTTAAACCCTCCATGGATTCCATCCGCACGGGGAGGGACATCTTTAATTTACCCAAAGATGAAATCTCCAGCCAGGAACAAATCAAAGAAATCTGGTTTACCTTTAATTTGATCACGAACTTTATTGAAAACCCTAATTTTGCGCCCGGAGGCAATGTGGTGAAAATCGTGAAATGGTTTGAATCCATCGCTCACGCCTATCCTAATGACGCCTCCATGTGTGCCGCGCTGGCCAGGGGCTATCGGCTATTGGAGGATGAGGAGAAATTCCACTTTTATCAGCAGAGATTTATTGATATCATTTCTAAATTCAGCTATTGGCAGAGACGGATCAAAGAATTCCCTGAATTGCTTGAATTCGCGGAAGTCCCTGCTCCAAAAGTATCTATCGGAGTTTGTTGTGGGAACTCTCATTAATCTTTTGAACGCCCAACCAAAACTTTACGACGGCCCTCCCCGGAAAATGGACCCTGAATTTGGGGTGGCTTATTTTGACGGAACTCGGGATACAGGTTATGGTGGGTATCAGTATGATGGGCGTTGGAAACCGGTCTCTGAAACCATCGTTAAGCATTACGGACTCGATTCAAAAAGCCGGGCGCTGGATGTGGGATGTGCAAAGGGATTTTTTATCGCGGATCTAATGCAGATCTGCCCGGGGATAACGGTCTACGGTATTGACGTCTCCGAATACGCCATCTCTAACGCTTTGGAATCGGCCAAACCTTTTGTCTCTTTAACCAGCGCTGACAGCCTCGACCGTTATCCGGATCATTCTTTTGATTTTGTATCCGCCATGAACACCCTTCATTTTCTGGTACCCGAAAAGGCGGAGAGGGCCTTGCATGAGATAATGCGCATCGGAAAAGACGGAAAATACTTTGTACAGGTAGATGCCTATACCAACGAAGTTGAACGGGAAAGATTATTGGCATGGGCTCCCATTATTAAGACAGTCTATTCGGTAGATCAGTGGCTGGAGTTATTTAAAGAAGTGGGGTATGACGGCGATTATTATTGGACCTTTGTTCAGCCGGTGAGTAACGCCCTAAAGAATGAAGCTTGCGTTATCCCAAAGGCATGCAATGGATAAATATAAAATAGACAGTCATAAAATTAACTACCATGTGGACAGGGTCCATGAATGGTTGTATCAGACAAAAACTGTCTACCCTATTTATGTTGAGATCTCTCCTTCTGGAGCCTGTAATCATCGGTGCAGTTTCTGTGCAGTGGATTACATCGGGTACAAAACACGTTTTCTTGAGAAAGAATTGCTGAAAACACGCATTGCCGAGATGGGAGAACGGGGAGTTAGAAGCATCATGTTCGCGGGGGAAGGGGAACCTCTGTTACACAAAGATCTCGCCGAAATCATTGTCCATACCCAACAATCTGGTATAGAAGCCTCTATTACAACCAATGCTGTTGCTCTGACGGAGAAGTTTGCCCGGGAGGCATTACCTCATACCGCTTGGATCAAAGCCAGTATCAACGCCGGCGACAAGGATACCTATGCCAAGGTCCACCAAACCAAACCCCAAGATTTTGAAAGAGCGATTGCCAATCTTGCCAAAGCGGTGCAGATCAAGAGAGAAATGAATGCCGAGTCTGTTTTGGGGGCTCAAATGGTTCTTTTGCCAGAAAACGCGCATGGAGCCTTGACGCTGGCAAAAACAGGGAAGGAAATCGGACTGAATTCTGTAGTCATCAAACCTTATTCTCAGCATAAAATGAGCGTCACGCGGCAATATGAAGGGATGCGTTACGATGATTATCTGCAGATGGTAGACGGACTGGAAGGACTCAACGACGAGAACTTCCATGTAGTGTTCAGGCGCCACACGATGGATAAACTAGCCGAGCCAGAGCACTATTACACAAAATGTCAAGCCACTCCCTACTTCTGGGCTTACGTGATGGCCAGCGGTGACCTTTACGGTTGCAGCGCCTACCTGCAAGACGAAAGGTTTTGTTATGGAAATATCAACGAAAGTACATTCACTGAGATTTGGGAGGGAGAAAAACGTAGAAAAAGCGCCGATTATGTAGAACACGAATTAGATATTACTGAGTGCAGAAAAAATTGTCGGATGGATGAAGTGAATCGCTATTTGTGGGATTTGAAACATCCTCCCGCTCATGTCAATTTCATCTGATGCCGCTCTATGCCTAAAGTAGACTCCATTTCTGTTGTTATCCCTGCCATGAATGAAGAAGATAACCTCGCCGCGGCTGTTAAGACAGTCAAAAGTGTCGTTTCCCGCCGTTTTCCCGATTACGAGCTCTTAATTTACAATGATGGCAGTACTGACAGAACAGGAATGGTTGCCGATGACCTGGCACGCGGCGATTCTTCCATAAAAGTTTTTCATCACGATAAAAATAGGGGATTAGGGGCTTGTTATCGGGAAGGGGCAAGGGTTGCGAGCAAGGATTTCTATCTGTTGATACATGGTGATAATGAGATCGCGCCTGAAACCATACAAGTCATTATTAATAAGGTCAATGAAGCTGATATCGTCATTCCTTATGTTCAAAATCCAGAAGCCAGGCCTTTCATCAGAAGAGTTATTTCATCCATTTATGTTTCTTTTACTAATCTGCTTTTTGGATTAAAAATCCCCTATTACAACGGCCCCTGCTTCATCAGAACCTCTCTCGTCAAGGAGTTGCCGATAGAAGATAGCGGGTTCGGATTCATGATGGAAACTTTGGTGAAACTGATTAAAATGGGGCATTCTTATGTCGTGGTGGGATTCAATTGCCGGCTTAGAGAGAAGGGAAAAACGAAGGTTTTCAAAATCAGGAGTATCGTAACAGTAGTTCTTGGAGTTATCAACATCCGAGCAAAAATATCTGCTTTTATCAAATCTCAGCAAAGAAACCGGACATGAATAGCGACCTCCTGACTCCCATGATGCAGCAGTATTTGAACGTGAAGAAGGAAAACACCAATGCCATCATTTTCTTTAGGTTGGGGGATTTCTATGAAACTTTCTTTGACGACGCGATTCTGGCTTCAAAAACTCTTGAGATTACTTTAACCTCCCGCGAAGCCGGCAAGGGGAACAAGGTCCCAATGGCCGGCATTCCCTACCATGCGGCAGATTCTTACATCGCCCGCCTGATCAAAGCGGGCCATCGGGTCGCTATCTGTGAACAGATGGAGGATCCGAGAAAAGCCAAAGGATTGGTCAAGCGGGAGGTTACACGGATTATCACACCCGGTACGGCGCTCAATGAGGCATTATTAGATGCAAAAGAGAATCGTTATTTAGCGGCGGTGTCGTTTGAGAAGACCGTTCTCCCCCTCACCCGTTCCCTCTCCCCCAAGGGGGGAGAGGATGGGGTGAGGGGATTAGCTTATCTTGACCTTTCAACCGGGGAATTTCAAGTTTTTGAATCTTCTAATCTTCAGGAGTTCCAGGCTCAACTGATACGTATTCGTCCCACTGAAATTCTTGTTTCTGAAGATGAGCCGATAGAACTTTGGTTATCAGAGACCTCATGCCAGATTTCAGCGGTGATCACCAGACAACCGGGATGGGTTTTTGGAAGAGACAGAGCCTTCCAGCTACTGACAAGCTATTTCCATGTCAATTCGTTAGAGGGTTTTGGCTGTCAGGATCTTTCGTCCGGGTTGGGGAGCGCCGGAGCTGTCTTGCATTACATTCAGGAGACTCAACCTGAAGGGACGATTCATTTGCGGAAACTCTGCCGCTTTCGGACCGAAAGAACTATGGTATTGGATCCGGCGACCCAGAGAAACCTGGAATTAGTACGAACTCTCAGAGGAGAACAATGTCAAGGGAGCCTCTTATCGGTCCTCGATGAAACCATTACTTCCATGGGAGGAAGAACGCTCCGGAACTGGATCACTCAGCCGCTGTTGGATGTGGAGGAGATTAATCTTCGCCATGAAGCGGTCGAGGAATTCACCAAAAACAACGTTCTCTTAGGACGAACCCGTGAAATCCTCCAACCGGTAGGGGACATTGAACGGCAATTGGGACGGCTCAGCTGCGGCGCCGGGAATGCGCGTGATTTGTTGGGACTGAACCAATCTCTCAAACAGATTCCAAAGATCAGAGCGTCCTTGGAAGTTGACCAGTCAACGCTTTTGATGGAAGTCAAACTCAACTTAGTGGATTTGACCGGGCTCACCGAATTTTTGGATCGGTCAGTCCACACGGATCCCCCGATTACTTTACGGGATGGGCGGCTGATTCAATCCGGCTATCACGCGGAACTCGATGAACTTCATTCAATCACCAAGCATGGAAAAGAGTGGATCGCTCGTTTAGAACAGGAAGAGGTTAAAAAAACCGGCATTTCCAGTTTAAAAATTCGTTACAATCACGTTTTCGGTTACTACATCGAAGTGACTAACTCGAATCTCAAACGTATACCGGATTACTTTACCCGCAAACAGACCTTGGCCAATGCGGAACGTTTCATTACTCCTGAGCTTAAAGAGTGGGAAGCGAAAGTTCTGGGAGCGGAAGAGCGAATTTTAGAATTAGAGTATGAAATTTTTCAGCAGATTCGCGGAGAAGTTCTCAAGGAAACGGAAAAGATACAGCAGAGCGCACAGGCCGTTGCTTTACTGGACGCGTTGGCCGATTTGGCGTGGGTCGCGGTGAAAAATCATTATATCCGCCCTGAAATGAACCAAGGGAGTGCGATTGGAATTGTGGATGGCCGCCACCCCGTCATCGAACAACTCCTGGTGGGTGAGCGGTTTGTTCCCAACGATCTTCTGCTCAACGATCAGGATCAGCAGATTTTAATTATTACCGGTCCCAACATGGCTGGTAAATCCACTTATATCCGCCAGGCGGCCCTGATTGTTTTAATGGCTCAAATGGGGAGTTTTATTCCGGCGAAAAAGGGGACGATCGGCGTCGTCGACCGGATTTTCACCCGGGTCGGAGCGCAAGACGAACTCACTCGCGGGCAGAGTACTTTTATGGTTGAGATGAACGAGACCGCCAACATCCTCAATAATGCAACAGAGCGGAGTTTGCTCATCCTCGATGAAATCGGCCGAGGCACCTCCACATTCGACGGTATTTCCATTGCATGGGCGATTGCTGAATATTTGCACGACCACGTCAAAGCAAAAACGCTCTTTGCCACGCATTATCATGAGCTGACCGAATTAGAACTGGCGTATCCGCGGATTAAAAACTACCATGTTGAAGTCAAGGAGTGGGGAGAACAGATCGTCTTCCTGCGGAAGATTGTATCGGGCGGAACCGATAAAAGTTATGGAATCCATGTCGGGCGTTTAGCGGGTTTGCCCGCGGAGATCATCCAGCGGGCGAAAAGAATCTTGGCAGAACTAGAGCAGGCGACCCTGACCCCTGAAGGAAAACCCAAGCTGACCGATAAAACTTCCTTGGGAACGCTAACCAATCCAGAACACCAGCTGAGTTTTTTTCAACCTCCTCAGAATCATCCCATCTTAGATGAACTCAAGCAGGCAGAGATCGAAAAGATG
>JAHFFC010000069.1 GCA_023248175.1 Candidatus Omnitrophota bacterium
CTAGCCAGTTGTGTCTTTCTTGCTGCCTAGCCAATAGAATCTCTCTTGCAACAGACCTGCTCAAACAAAAACACGCCGGCAATTACCAGCGCGATAATTCTTTTTACATTTTTTTTTCCTGTATTAGTCATCGCCCCTCAGAAATTGTCTCGTCTCCAAACCTGATCCCACTGTTTCCATAATTGAACTTTGTCAAATTTCAAGACTTGGACTTCCCCCGATTACCAATTATGACAATTACTTCTTTCCACTACCCTTTTGACAACTTTATTCTTAAAAGTGTAAACTGAAGAGTAGCGAAAATTTTCCAAGGGAGAACCGAGAATAATGCCAAAACAAGTGAACCAGCATCAACGAAATAAAGACAAATGCCGGGCTGTTCTAATTTCTGTGGCGGTTACCCTTTGGGCTTTACCTTATTCAACTGCAATGACAACGCAACAGACCGACCGGCCATGGGAAAGGGAAGTCTCTAGAGAAAAAATCACTTTTATCACTCCCAAGGAAATCGAGGCAAAACGGGATCAGTGGGAATCCCTGGTGATTTTAGATGTTCGAGAACCGAGGTTTTGGTTTGAAGAACATATCCCGGGGGCCATACAGTTTCCTTACGAAACATTGGTTTTGAATTGGAAGGATTTGCCGAAAGATAAAAACCGCCAGATCATTGTTTACTGTGCCGAGCCTGGCTGTCCATCTGCTCTACAAGCGGCTCAACTTTTAATCTGGCACGGTTACACCAATGTCAAAGTGCTCCAGGATGGAGTTGAAGGATGGAAAAAGGACGGTTTTTATACGGCAAAGGTCAACTCTCCTGATTGGGAAACCCATATTCCTGATCAAGCAGTAAAATTGATCTCGGCCTTTGATCTAAGCAAAAAAATAGACAACAAGGAAAATTTCATACTATTAGACACACGAAGCGAACAAGTGTATCGCCAAGGCCACATTCCGACAGCGGTTTCTTTTCCAACACATCGAATTGCCAAAGAATGGAGTTTACTCTCAAAAGACCAAGAGATTATTGTTTATTGCGGGGGACAGGGATGTGCTTTAAGCCACAGAGCCGCCAAGATCCTCCTATGGCACGGATTTACCAATGTCTATGAGCTCGACGAGGGTACCCATGCCTGGCAAGCGGCAGGCTTCCCCTTCGAAAAATAACAGAAGGCATGGGATTAAAAATACTTGTTAAGTCCCGCAGAAGCAAGGGCAGTGTTTTCGTTGGAAAACTCAATATAAAACGCATACCGATCATTCAAGCGGTACTGCACCTTCCCTCCCCAGACTTCGCTAAATTCCGGAACGTAATTGAGCGATTCTTCTCCGAAATACAGCCAGCTCTGCGTCATCCCTAGATTCAATTTCAATCCTAAATGAGGACGCAGGCGAAGGTAAGTGCCCAGTGTATGCACAGCAACATCAACGATTCCATAACTTGTGACCGTTTCATTCCACTTCCGGGCGCGGCCGGCTCCGAAACTGGCAATTCCATCGTAATGATCGCCCTGATTCCCCTCGACACGATCCATGCCGGCAAATAATTTCCAAGACCAGCGATTTTCGTCTTCTATCTTCATCGGCAGCGTATTCAAATTCAACACGCGCACAAAATCAAGCTTATCCAGAAAGACTTCATCTTTATCCTCAGAAATCCCGATCTCGAAATTCAAAACGACGAACTCACCTCCTTCCAGGCTGTTGTGTCCAACGGACTCTTTTTTAAACGGCGATCCATGCAGTCGTAGAAACGGCTCTTCCCCGGATTCCACAGTGACGCCGACCCCCAATTCCATCGGACGAGAACCATCCGCTGGTGAAGGCAGTGTTGGGATTTCAACCGATGGTATCGCGTGAGCGGGCAGTTGCAAGCGAGCCCGCAGAATCTGATCCTTAGCTCTTTTTCTGTCGTCACCGGCATCCTTTCCTTCAGCGATGAGGCGGTATTCCTGGTAGGCGAGTAAACTGTCTAACACTAAAATCTGCCGCTCCAACAGTGTCAGTTTTTCCAAATGCCCTGATAGCGTGTCCATTCCTTCACGAACGATTTCATTAAATGCCTCCAGCTCATCTGGCGATAGCAGTCTCAAGCGATGGTAGAGCGTACGCTGACTCGATGGAATATAACGCATGAATTGAATCAAATGCGTTCCGCTTAAAGCGTACCTAGCCCTGTCAATGTCTTTCAACCTGTGAAACATCTCTTCCGGGACGTACCAGGGATGAGAATGGCTCGATAGATCCTCTTCGATCGCCAAATCCACCAACTCCGCGAGCCGGGAGGCGCAATTCTCATCCAGGAAATAGTAGTCAAACTTTTTGCCGACGATTTCCCATACATGTAAGATCAATAACGTACGCTGGTAATCTGATAACGCAAGTCTGTATTCCCACATATCGCGAAACTCCGTGCGCGAATAAACAAGATCCTGCGTGTAGAAATACCGATCCGAGAATCCCGCTTCGTATCCACCGAAAAGACCCCGCTGAATGTAACGAAACGCATTTTCTCTTTCAGGCACTAACGCGCCGTAGTTCAGCGTCAAATCAAACAACCCGTAAGGATCGTCCGTGGCATCTGTGTTGAATTTGAGAAGCGCGTGACCAAAAGTCGAAGCGGGATTGCCGAAATAGCCGCTGACTAAAAGCAGGCTGACGGACTTCACCCGATCGAATAGCGCCCATTTCTCTAATTTTTGACATTGGGACTCTCTTAAATCATACCCAGGCAAGGATAGGTATTGAGAAAGCCAGAAGTACCGAGCGGGAAACCTGCAGCGCGCGTGTCCATCGGCGTTTCCATCCCAGGGAGCAAAATACGCTTGAATCGTGGCGACCAGCTCGGCGCGTGGGTCGGTCTTTCCCTGCGGAGATAGAAAGAAATTGTCCGTCAAAACCACGCTCCGCCTGCCGCCGTTTTCATAATGAAGCAGCTGAAGCCACGTTGGGTGACGCACCAGCCCCAGCCGTTCAGCGGCATCCAGAGCTTCTTCTAAAGAAGACGCTTGAGCGTCTGTGGCAAAAAGTAAAAAGAGAGCGCAGAAGACTATTGATCGTTTCATCGCGCATAAATGAAGAATGCGTCCTGAATTTTGGACGCATTCTTCAAACCTACAAATTCAGCTATCGGCCGCAGTGCGAGCCACTAAGACGCGATGCCTTGCCGTTTGTAAACCAAATCATACACCGCTTCTGATTTTTCAAAGCGGCTTTTGTTGGTATATCCTGGCTTTGAAACAAGCTTGGCAAAATCTTTTCGCAATTCATCTATGCCTGCCTGCTTCGTTTGTGAATCATACCCAGCTAGCACCATGAGTGTGTCAAGGTACGTTCCGGAACCACTTGCCAAATCCTGTTCTAAATATTCATAGGAACCGTGAATAAACGCGGCAGTTCTTTCTTGTCCCCCAACACAGGAATCTGGAGAAGAAATATCAGAAGTGATTGCCGTGGTCCCCGAATCCCAAGTCACGTTCGTTACTGCCGCAACGGCACCATTGCGCGGCGCAATCATCGCTCCGAGACCACAATCGGTGTAGATGTCAGCGAAATCTCGCGCCATCGCGGACTGAGAAAACACAAGAAAACCTACCACAGCCAGTGCATAACCTGCCATCGTTTTTAACATGCCTTCCTCCTTTTTGTGTACGCCTTAACTCTAACAATTAAGGCGGGTTTTGTCAAACAGAGTCGCAATTTTATTCCTTGTCTCTGTTTGTGACAATCTCTACGTTATTTTTATTGTTGAATGCGCCGTACAATAATTCCTGCGTTTCGCGGTCGTTCCGAACCAGACTCTGCCCCACTGAATCAAGCTCAATTACCGGTTCTCCAACCACTTTTGCATTTTTCATCACTTCATAGCCCACTTTTTGCTCATGGCGTTTCCATGCTCCTGCCACATGTCCCACCCCGGCTCCCACCACGTTCCCATAAGGAACTCCGCTGTAACTTCCCAAGTATGTCCCATAGGCTGGATATAAGGTGTTATACGCCTTTAACTCACCCGCCTCGTCTTTGTTCTGCTTTAAATAATCAACCGCGTGATCCGTAGCCGCATGCTCTTGTGAGAGAGCCACCGGCGGGAGAATCCTGCCCACCGCATAGAGTCCCTTGGAGGTATTTCGTTCAAAATCCTTCGCGTGCCCTAATTCATGCAGAGCCACTGCCGGATCATCCGAATAGAGATGCACGGTATTCGTGAACGGATTGTAGTGATCCCCTCCCAAGAGGCGCCCTGTCAGAGAGGAATAAATCGTGACGGGAATCCCCGGAAAAATCCGCCAATACCACTCCACTTTTTTATTCTTTACCAAACTTTTGATGTCTCCAAACAAGGCTCCTTGATTCAAACGAACTTTAACCTCTTTGAGATCGGGATTAGCAACAAGATAATCTCGCACCACTCCTTCGGTCCTGGAAGAGATGTGGTGGTTGTCAATTTTGGGATTGAGCAAGATCACCTTTTGAGGAACGCTTAACACATTACCAGCAGAATCCAGCAATACGTTCGGCTGGCCCCGCTCGACTTGCTCCTCAGCAACACCCCATCCGCCTCCCAGACAACAGAAGACCGCCAATCCTAGAAAAACCCGACTACATAATTCGCTGGGTCGGAGTAATTCCCATACTCTTGATCTGATCCATGTCCACAAAGACAGCGATATCTCCTTTCTTAAACCGCTTCAGATTTGCGCCGGTCTCGCCAAACACAACGTCCACTTCCCCCGGCGTCAATTTATACGCCGACCCATTCACAAAATCAATGACAATCCCGACCAATCCTCCAATAAGGAGGTTGCCAAAAAACCACCCGTCTATCGTCCTTCGCAATTTGATCTCCACGGGCTGATATCCTTCTTTTTCGAAGACAAGGACATAACGCTCATGTTTACGATCCAACGTCAGAACGCCGGGTGTTGTCGTCGCAATCCCCTGCATACGGACAACCGCCCCGGAAGGGTTGGAAGTGACATAAACATCCTGCTTGGTTCCATGCACAATCGTCGCGCAACCACTGGTAACTAATCCCGTTATTGTCACTAAAACCAAAAATTTCTTCTTAATCATTTTCCCTCCTCTTTTGTGAAATTTCCTTTGTTTTTATGCTTGCGCGCCCAATTCCGCGGATACCCTTCTAAAGAAATCTTCCTCTAACTTCCCGCTGGAGGGAAGAACGTCATCTGTGTACTCCCTTTTTCCTTTAAAACCTAAAAACATATTATCCATGCCCATATTTGTCCCCTCGATGCGGCAATTCAATTTGACCCTTGTTTCGTTCACCTTCACAGGTTTTACCATCACCATCATGTTTGCCTGAGACAAACCGATATAATCGGCCAAAGCACCAGCATTCTTAACAAGATAAGGACGCAGTTCTTTTCCCGCGGGGATATGCTGTGTGTAGTGAATAACACCTGCTTCCTTGTTTGAAACATGAATAATGGCATCTCGATTGTTCTGCAGAGAATTTATTAAAGCCGACCACACTTCTTCATAAGGACGTCCAAAAATTTTTTCCTTTAGGATTGGTTTTTCAGGAATCATGGGTAATGTGGCACACCCTGGTAGAGCAAAACCTATCATCAATAGGAAAAATAGGCATCGCACCATTT
>JAHFFC010000070.1 GCA_023248175.1 Candidatus Omnitrophota bacterium
TGCCGGTATCAACCCGATGGAATTAGTTGACCTTTCGGAAACGATCAGAGCATTACAGAAACATTTACTGGACCACCGAGAACTCTTTAACCTGCCGCGAAAATTTAACATCGCCATCAGCGGCTGCGGCACGAACTGCTGTTATCAAGAGATCCATGATATCGGTATCGTCGCGGTGCGAATGAAACAAGAACCCAATCAAATCCGATTTTTGGTTTACGTCGGCGGCAAGCCGGGACATACACCCTACTTTTCTCAACAGCTGGGCGTCTTGATTGATAAGCAAGATATCCTTTCTCTCTGTCATCACATTCTTGAAATGTTTCGGGACCATGGATATCGGAATAACCGCGCACGGGCTCGGATGTGCTTCTTGATTGAAGACTGGGGAATCGAAAAATTTAGAAATGAACTCTTTCACCGTCTTGGAAAAAAACTCGATTCCGTAGTTGACTATCTTCCTTATACAGAACAGCTCGTTGACCATATGGGAGTCGGTGCTCAGAAGCAGACGGGGATGTTTTATATCGGTGTCCCTATTATTGTGGGGCGTCTTTCCGGTTTTCAGATGATCGGCTTAGCCAAAATCGCGCAAAGTTATGGCAACGGCACTTTACGTTTGACCAATAAACAAAATCTCCTTCTCCCCAACATTGCCGAAGCTAATTTGGAAAAAGTTAAACAAGAACTAACAGGAATGGGATTCCAGTGGGAAATCTCTGGATTGCGCGCTCATACGGTTGCTTGCACGGGAAATACTTTTTGCAAATTTTCCATGACCGAGACCAAAAATCTGGCGCATCAGCTCATCCGACATTTGGAAACAACCGTACATATCCCTCCAGATTTAAAAATCAACATTACCGGATGCCCCAACTCTTGCGCCCAGCATACGATTTCAGACATCGGCCTTTTGGGAACCACAACGCGAATCAACGGACAGAGAGTTGAAGCCTGGGATATTTTTGTCGGGGGGCGGCTGGATGAGAAAAAATCGTTTGCACGGCTACTATTTGAAGCTGTTCCAGTCTCTGAACTGAACCAAACACTGGAACAGATTTTGCGTACTTACGATGAAACCAAAAAAAATAGCGAATCTTTTAGAGAATTCTGCGCCCGATTCCGAGATGATGAATTGAAACAGCTATTCTCTAAAGAAAAAGAGCCACAATACACTCTTGGGTGAAATGATGAAAGAAATCTACGCCATTATTCGACCTGGAAAAGACCGTGAGACCAAAGAGGTCCTGGCAAAATTAGGCATGATGGCTTACACGACCTTCCGTGTTTTAGGGCGAGGGGAACAAGGAGGGCTGAGATATCAAAACGACGGAGCCCCCTCTGCCAAATCCATTCCAGGGATGAAATTTCTCTCTAAAAAACTCCTCTATCTCGTCGTGGATGAAGGGCTTGTTGATATTGCCGTCGAGGCGATCATCAGAACCAATCAGAGTGGCGAGTATGGGGATGGAAAAATTTTTGTTTGTGAAATTGACAATGCCGTCCGAATCCGAACGGCAGAAGAAAACGTGACGGCATTATGGTAATAAGTGGGACATAATATACGAGGAGGGATTTCCATGAAAATGATTAAAGCCATCATTCGTCCTGAAAAAGAATATGACGTAATCAGTGGTCTGGAAAAAGCCGGCTTTTATTCCCTGACCAAAATGGATGTCCTGGGACGAGGGCGCCAACGAGGAATCCAGGTCGGTAATACCACTTATGACGAATTGTCAAAACTGATGCTGATGCTGGTCGTTGAAGATAAAGAGCTGGAGCGTGTCACTGAACTGATCCAACAACATGCCAGAACTGGAAACTTTGGCGATGGGAAAATCTTTGTGACCGATGTTGCCCAAACTTATACGATTCGGACAGGACAGAAACAATAAAAATAGAGTCGAGATGAAAGTTCTCCGTCAGGCGGCTGATGACGTCGCATGGGAAGTGCAATCTCTCCCAACGGACAAAGATCTGACGTGGCGCCGCTCTCTCTGCCCTTATTGCGGTGTCGGCTGTGGCCTGTTGGTCGGCGTTGCTGAAAACCGAATCAAACGGGTACGAGGGGATGCTTCCCATCCGGCGAACTATGGCCTTCTCTGCACCAAAGGGGCTCTCCTCAATCAAATACTCGACGCCCCTGGACGATTGCTCTACCCCCAAGCGCGTGCTTCTCTGGACGCTCCTTTTCGTAAAACCAGCTGGGAGGAATCGTTTGTCACGATCCGCCGCACCTTCCAGAGAGTGATGGAAAAAGAGGGACCCGATGCGATTGCTTTTTACATCTCAGGACAATTGATGACGGAAGATTATTACGTGATTAACAAGTTCGCTAAAGGGTTTTTAGGGACGAATAATATGGATTCCAATTCCAGGCTCTGTATGGCCA
This sequence comes from Candidatus Omnitrophota bacterium, assembly GCA_023248175.1. Taxonomy (GTDB): domain Bacteria; phylum Omnitrophota; class Gorgyraeia; order JACOVV01; family JACOVV01; genus JACOVV01. Next base: position 2,393 of record JAHFFC010000070.1, read on the forward strand.
GTGCGGTGGCTGGTTACACGACCTCTTTGGGAGAAGATTGTCAGCCGGCGAGTTACAGCGATATTGAGCTGGCGGATTGTTTCTTTTTAATTGGAACCAACACCGCTGCCTGTCATCCGGTCGTCTTTCAAAGAATTAAAAACCGTAAGATAAAATTTCCTAACCGAATTAAAGTGATTGTCGCCGATCCTCGACGGACGAGAACGGCTGAAATCGCCGATGTCTATCTTCCTATCCGGCCGGGGAGCGATGTCGCCCTCCTCAATGGGATACTTCATATCCTCATCGAAGAAAACTTGATTGATTCTCAATTGATTCAAAACCATACGAACGGCTGGGAAAAAATGGTAGCGGTTGCTAAACGTTATCCCTTGGAGAAAGCAGCTGAAATTTGCGGTGTCGCCCCTAACCTTATTCGAAAAGCGGCTCTTCTTTACGGACAAGCGAGTGCCGCCCTCTCTTTCTGGAGCATGGGGCTTAATCAAAGTATCCATGGCGTTGCCAAAAATAACTCGATTATTAACCTTGCCCTAGCCACAGGGAACATCGGGCGGGCGGGCGCCGGCCCTTTTTCTCTTACAGGACAGCCCAACGCCATGGGGGGACGGGAAACGGGGGGACTTGCCCACCTCCTCCCCGGTCATCGTCTGATTACGAATCAGGAACACCGTCAGACGATGGAACGGCTTTGGAAAATTCCCAAAGGGCGTATCTCTCCCAAGCCGGGGCTCACCGCGATCGAATTGTTCCGCCAATTGGAGATCGGAAAAGTAAAAATCATCTGGATTATCGCGACCAATCCGGCGGCGTCACTCCCTTCTCTGCCACGTTTTAAAACCGCTCTCGAGAAAGCAGACCTTGTCATCTGCCAGGATGCTTTTCATCCGACGGAGACCACTCAATACGCCCATCTCCTTCTTCCAGCCGCACAATGGGCCGAACGGCAGGGAACCCTCACGAATTCGGAACGGCGCGTTTCTCTCTTGGAAAAACTGGTCAATCCCCCCGGCGAAGCTTTACCGGATTGGGAGATCCTCTGCCGATTCGCTAAAAGCTGGGGGTTTGAGAAACATTTTTCCTACCAGAGTACCGAAGAAATCTATGAGGAATACAAACGTTCCACAAAAGGGACCCGTATGGACATCTCGGGAATCTCATACGAGCGCTTAAGAAAAGGACCGATTCAATGGCCCTGTCCCAACAGCGACAGTCTTCCGGCTTCTCGTCTTTTTGCCAATCGAGTCTTCCCGACAGCCGATGGCCGGGCCCGATTTCATGCGTGGGAATATACACCCCCCGCTGAGCCACCCGACCATGAGTATCCGTTTATTCTAACCACGGGGCGGATCCGGGATCAATGGCACACCATGACCCGGACTGGAAAGATAGAAACTTTAATGAGGAGCGAACCTTCTCCCTTTATCGAAATCCATCCTGAGGATGCAAAAACGTTAGCCCTAAAAGAAGGAGAGACGGTCGAGATCATCTCTCGTCGCGGGAAACTGCAAGCCCCCTGCCGAATCACCCCGGATATTCGACAAGGGTGCTGCTTTGTCCCCTTTCATTGGGGTTCGCTCTGGTCTAAAGCCGTGGTCAATGAAGCGACGATAGATTCTTTCGACCCTGTTTCCAAACAACCTGAGCTCAAATTTTGCGCGGTGAAATTAAGGAGATCATCATGCGACTGAGTCATTTTTCTAAAACAGGGCATCCACCCACGCTTTTCTCGGCATTTCTCTACTTTGATATCAGTTTTATGGTCTGGGTTTTAATGGGCGTGTTGGGAGTCCACATTGCCAAAGACTTCGGACTTTCCGCGACCCAAAAAGGATTGCTGGTCGCCATTCCTATTTTAGGGGGGGCACTGGTACGGATCCCGATGGGAATCCTGGTTGATCGCATCGGCCCTAAAAAAACAGGAGTCATTGGGCAATTGTTAGTGATGTTTCCCTTGATCGGGGCATGGCTTTTTGCCTCGCAGTTATCGTCGCTGCTGGCGTTTGGCCTTTTTTTAGGAATTGCTGGAGGAAGTTTCGCCGTCGCTCTCCCCTTAGCCAGCCGATGGTATCCCCCTCAGTATCAGGGAATGGCGTTAGGAATTGCCGGTGCCGGCAATAGCGGCACGGTGTTGGCTTCTTTATTCGCTCCGCGCTTGGCAGAAATGTTTGGCTGGAAAACTGTTTTTGGTTTCGCGCTGATCCCTGTGGCGATCACTCTGCTGCTTTTTACTCTCTTAGCCAAGGAAAGCCCCAATCTTCCACAGCCGAAACGATGGTGGGCTTATCTGGATTTATTCAAAGAACTTGACACGCTTTGGTTCTGCTTCTTTTACAGTATTACCTTCGGCGGCTTTGTCGGACTGGCCAGCTTCTTGGGAATTTTCTTCCACGACCAGTATGGTTTAAGTAAAATCGCCGCCGGGAACTTCACCGCGCTCTGTGTCTTCGCCGGAAGTTTTGCCCGTCCCCTAGGAGGATATCTAGCAGATCGATTCGGGGGAATGACTATGCTCACGTTTCTTTACAGCGCCATCGCGCTAGTCATGTTCGGTACCAGCTGGCTTCTCCCCCTCTCATGGACTCTGCCGCTATTGGTTATTGGGATGGCGCTTTTGGGGATGGGAAATGGGTCTGTCTTTCAGCTGGTCCCGCAACGATTCCAGAAAGAAATCGGCGTCATTACCGGTATCGTTGGAGCCGCGGGAGGGTTGGGAGGGTTCTTTCTCCCGACGATTCTCGGCTATTTTAAAGACGCGACAGGTTCTTACGGAACAGGATTTCTGATCTTTGCTGGGGTCAACCTGATGGCTCTCTTCTTACTCAATGCCTTGCAGAAACAATGGCAGTGGACTTTATTCACAGAGTCGCTGTAACTGCTTTATCGAATCCCATTCCCCTCCCGTTCTATTTTGACGTAGTCGCCCGGATGGATGTTAAGGGGTTACCTTACGCAGTGTGCTGTCATTCTGAACGAAGTTTAGCGAAGTGTGAGCTTGCACTGAGCGAGCGAAGCGAGTCGAAGTGCCTACCTCAGGCGAAAAGAACCCCATCAAGGTGGGACACAGGGGAACTGCGTAAGGGGGAGTTTTAGGGTTATCAACGTCATCAGTCAACTTGGGGAATTTCTGTACTAATCGAAAAATAGAACCAGTCCCAGTTTGTTATTTATCCCACCAAGCTTTGGCTCCCTTGTCGAGGACTTGGTTCAAAGC
>JAHFFC010000071.1 GCA_023248175.1 Candidatus Omnitrophota bacterium
GGAGAGGGCTAGGGTGAGGGGGGGTATGCTGAAGCGACTCACAACCCTCACCCCAACCCTCTCCCTTTTTAAGGGAGAGGGGGAAGAAGGAAGTTGCCGCCGTAGGCGGCCTATGTTCAAGGACAAACAATATGCACAAAGTAAAGAAGATTTTCCGATATACAGCAATTCTTGAAGAGGCACCGGAGGGTGGGTATAAGGGTGGGTATAGGGGAGAGGTGAAAGCTTAAAACGATGCCAAACCCAAATGCAGGTTATCAGGAAGAGCTCTTTAGGGAATTCTCTCAAGGATCTGCTCAGCGAAAGGGTACTTTTTCAAAACAAGCTCTTTTCTCATCGAAGATGGTTTCTTTTGAACAGATTCTTTTCACTGCCATCGGCGGGCTGATTGCTATAGTGGTTGCCTTTTCATTAGGAGTCGAAAAAGGAAAGAGTATTACTAGAGCCTACGAGAATCCTGTGGCCGAAACGCGAATGGTTCCTGAAGAGGTCAAAGAGGTAACGCTTCGGCCTAAAGAGATTGAATTGCCGCCAGTGATCATCACTCCCAAACAAAATAAAGAAGCATCAACGCCAAAAAGTGAGCCCAAGGGATACACGATTCAGGTTGCTTCGTATAAGGATAAAAAGTCAGTTGAAAGGCTGATCGGTGAATTCCATTCAAAAGGACAAAAATCATTTTCATTGCCAAAGGGAGAGTTATTGATTGTTTGTGTTGGCAATTACCAGAATCCTACGGAAGCCTCAAAAGCTTCCAAGGTATTAAAAAAGTACTTCCCTGATTGTTTTGTGCGCAAATTATAGCAAAAGGAGTCAACTATGTCACAGCATCCAAGCCTAAAAGTAAGCAGTACCGGGACCGAACAACGGAGCGTTCTTAAACGTTTTGAGAAAGTGAAGACTCTCCAGGAGAAAAAACTTTGGAGCGAGGAGACTTCCATTTTTCATCTTCCAAAAGTGAAGACTGTCAGAGTAAAAGTCAAGAAAGCGGTTGCTGAAACGCCCAAGGAAGGAGCCGCCAGTGCGCCAGCAGCAGGAACTACAGCTACGGCACCCGCCAAGAAAGGAGCAGTCGCCCCGACAGCTCCTTCTGCTGGAAAATCAGCAAAATGACTTTTTGGATTGCCCTCCCTTTGTTTCTGATATCAGTCGTCTTGCACGAAGTCTCCCACGGATGGGTCGCCTATTATTTGGGTGACTCAACCGCCAAGAACGCGGGCCGTCTGACACTCAATCCACTGGCGCATATTGACTATCTGGGAACTCTTTTACTCCCTTTTCTTTTGGTGATGCTACATTCTCCTATCGTCTTTGGGTGGGCCAAACCTGTACCGGTGAATTTTTTGAACCTCTATCATCCCAAACGGGATATGATCTGGGTCGGAATGGTTGGGCCCCTCACGAACATCACCATCGCCTTTGTTCTTTCCCTATTACTTCGTTTGGGGCTCCCTGAAGCGCTGGCCTCCTGGTTGACACTTGGAATTTTGATTAATTTAATCTTGGCAGTTTTTAATTTGATACCAATACCGCCGTTGGATGGTTCCCGGGTTCTAACAGGGTTACTCCCTCCAAAGCAGGCGGTTATTTTATTAAAACTCGAACCGTTCGGATTTTTGATCCTTTTACCGTTGTTATGGTTGGGAATCGTGAATAAGGTGCTTTGGCCAATGGTGCAGTTTCTAGCGGCGTTAATGGGTGTGAAATAATTGGAAACCGTTAAAGTAAATCTGGGGAAGCGAAGTTACGAGATCGTCATCGGAAATGATCTTCTTCCGCGAGCGGGAGAATTCATCCGTAAGAAATCCCATTTAAATCATTCATCAGCGGTGATTTTGACAGTGCCGCCGGTCCGGAGGTTGTTGGAACAAAAAGTCAAAAACTCTTTTGACAAAGCAGGCATTACTACGTTCTTCATTGAAGTGCCGGATACTGAGAAGAGTAAATCCTTGACACAGTATTCAAAGATTTTGAATCAACTGACAAGGATTTCAAAGGGCGGAAACTCATTTTTCATGGTAACTCTCGGGGGAGGAGTGGTTGGGGATCTGGGAGGGTTTGCTGCAGCTACCTTCAAACGGGGAATTCCCTACATTCATATTCCAACGACCTTGCTGGCTCAGGTAGATTCAGCGATCGGCGGTAAAACAGGAATTGATCTATCGAATGCTAAAAATATGGTCGGGGCCATTTGGCAGCCGTCAGCGGTCTTAAGCGATGTGAGCGTTCTGCAATCATTGCCAGGGCGTGAATTTATTTCCGGATTAGGCGAAGTGATCAAGTACGGGGTCATTGCCGATGAAAAACTCTTTCGATTCATGGAACAGTGCCAACCCAGGGAAATACAAACAGATATCGCAGCTTTGGCTTATTTGGTAACGACATGCAGCCGGTGCAAGGCAAAATTTGTCGAAGAGGATGAAAGAGATCAGAGCGGAAAAAGATCCCTCCTTAATTTTGGGCATACCATTGGCCACGCGATTGAATCGGCGAGTGGTTACTCGAATTTGTACAAACACGGCGAAGCTATTTCAATCGGGATGGTCTGTGCTACTCGAATCTCACTGGCGCTGGGGCTGACCCATGAAGAATTCCTATCACGGCTGATCTCTCTGCTGGAAAAGACGGGATTGCCAGTTCGGTTAACCTCCAAAGTTCCAGTGAAAAGAATGTTAAAAAATTATCTCTTCGATAAAAAATTCTCTAATTCCAGAACCCGTTTTGTCCTGCCTGTAAAAATAGGCCGTGTCGTTCTTCAGGAGAGAGTTCCCGAGCAAGTCGTGGAGGAGGCGGTAAAGGCATGCCGTTCGTAAAAAGATTATCCCAAGAAGAGAAAAACCGAATCAGCGAACTCCGCCGGCTTCAAGCGGAACTGAAATACCGTTTCCGCGATCTCTCTTTGCTCGATCAGGCTTTGACTCACAGCTCGTTCAGCCATGAACAAAATCTTCCAGGAAAGGACTACGAGAGAATAGAATTTCTGGGGGATTCCATTCTGGGAATGGTTATCAGCGAATATCTCTTCCGGCAGTTTCCTTTTTTTACCGAAGGACAGCTGACAAAACTAAAATCTCAAATCGTTAGCACTTCAACGTTGGCGACTTTGGGTAAAACCCTCCAGCTTGAAAACTTTTTAAGAATGGGGAAGGGGGAAACAAAGTTTTCAGGATCCTCGAATCCGCTCTTCTTAGCGGGTGCCCTTGAAGCCATTGTGGCGGCTATTTATTTAGACGGCGGATTGCGCCCCGCCAACCAATTTATCCTTTTGCACTTTAAATCGGAGATTCAGCGGATTGAAGAAGGAAAAGGAAAGAGGGATTACAAGTCAATGCTTCAAGAATTGACCCTGAAAAGGTTTAAGAGTATTCCACACTACGGAGTTATTTCTGAAATTGGGTCTCAGCATCAAAAACAATTTGACATCCGGGTAACGATCGAAGGAAAATGTTATGGGAGTGGGTTGGGGCGGAATAAAAAGAGCGCCCAACAGCAGGCAGCCAAAGAGGCGCTCGCAAAGTTTATGGCGTTATAAATATGCCTAAAGAACTGGAAAAACTTTCAGAGAAGGAAATCCAACAACGTCTTTATGGCCAGTACTCTCCTGCCAAAAAAGAAGAGATAAAGACAGAGCAAAAACCACCCCCCAAAGTTGTTCAAAAACCACAGCCTGCAGAACCCAAGAAAAAATCTCCTCAAAAAATTGAAAATGGTTCAGGGATGAAGATCTTATGGAACTTTGCTCTTGGCATCAGTACTATTCTACTCATTGGACTTCTAATTGTGTTTCTGGAAAATGTACCCCAGCCGACTCAATCATCTAAAAAATTAATACACCAGAAACCTTCGGTTTCGACTTCTAAAATCACTTCAGTACCAATGCATCGTCCTTATACAATTCAAGTGATGGTCTACGAGAGTAAAGAAGGAGCGGAAATATCAGCGGGGGACTTGAAAAAACGTGGTTTTCCTGCTTACATTAAGCAAAGTACGATGGTCTCCGGTAAACCACAATTCCGTATCTACGTTGGGGAGTTTACGACACAGGAAGAGGCAAAATCGTCCTTGGCGATGCTCAAAACCCAGCCTTCCTGTCAAGAGAGTTTTATCCGAAAGAAATAACCTTATTTCAGGGAGAGCTGAATCTCTCTTCCTTTCCGGTCCAGTGTGACTTCATCCTTTGTGATTTTAACCAACTGAGCCCCCTCAACTTGATCTCCCTCTTTAAAGATATCCCCGTTAATAATCGCAAAATTCTTTTCTTCCATAAGGGCGATACCACTCAACTGAAGATGAGGCAGGGAAAGAGGAGCGGGGACAAGAGCCGCTTGCTTTGTTTCTGGAATAGGGATAGCGGAGATTTGTTGTTTCGGCGCGTGACGTGCTGTCAGGCTTTTAAATCCAATCCCAATGGCGAGCGCCGCCAAGAGAAATACAACTAGCCAGTTGAATCTTTTTTTGCTCGGTTCCGGCGGCACCAAAAGCTGGGGGTAGTTCTCTGAAGAATTTTCTACTTTTTTTAATGCTTCGCTAATAATACTCATACGGTCACTCCTTCCACTTCTTCAATTGCTCTGTTGACGATTTCCGGTGTGATTTCGTTTTGGTGTTGTACAAAACCGGCAAGTAACGCACGATCGCAAACAAGGTTTGTGATCCTTGGAATACCCTTGGAATATTGATAAATTTTTATCGCTGCATCATCGCTGAAATGAACGTGCTGATCGCCTCCAGCAATACGAATTCGATGTCGAATATAAACATTGATCTCTTCTGGGTTCAATGGCAACAGAAAACTTCGGATGGCGATTCGCTGACGCAACTGCCGTAATTCTGGTTTAGCCAGTTTCTTTTCGAGTTCAGGCTGTCCGACAAGGACAATCTGCAGTAGTTTCATTTTCTGAGTTTCCAGGTTTGAGAGAAGACGAACCTGCTCCAGGGTCGCATCAGAAAGATCTTGCGCTTCATCCAGAAGAAGGACCGCATTTCCTTGGCCGGCGGCTTGCTCTAACAAGAATTGATAAATCCCATCTAAGAGAGCCAGTTTGGAGCGGTTTCTTGCCTCAATACCAAAGTCTTCTACGATCGCTTGTAACAATTGAATCTCAGGAAGATTCGCATTGAAAATAAAAGCCGTTTTCACATTGGCTCCAAGTCTGTTTAGGAGTTCTTTACAAAGAGTTGTTTTACCGGTGCCAACTTCACCTGTAACCAGTAGAAACCCTTTGCGGTGATGGATTCCATAGATCAAATGATCGAGAACTTCGCTGTGTTTGTGGCTAAGGTAAAGAAAATCAGGATCCGCGGTAAGATTAAAGGGGTCTTGGGTGAAGTGATAGAAATCGTGGTACATCTTGGCTTTATTATAGGAGACGGTTCTTATTTTTTCAACTGAAATCAAAATACCCTAAAACAACAAGAACCGTCCCCGATTTTGCTTCTGATGGAATCAGAACCAAATTGAATGTAACTATTCCCCGTGGTCTAGCCACGGGGTTACCACGCTGTCATTCCGAGTGGAGCGCCCGAAGGGCGCGGAGTCGAGGAATCTTGTTTTTGAGGAACTCTATGGCTAAGATCCCTC
>JAHFFC010000072.1 GCA_023248175.1 Candidatus Omnitrophota bacterium
TCTTCGCTCCTGCTCGTGCTTACTTAAAAACGAGATTCTTCGACTCCGTGCGCCTTCGGCGCACTTCGCTCAGAATGACTTTATAGGGATAGAGTTATAGAACAGAAATAAAAACTGGAGCTGAAGGGGATCGAACCCTCGGCCTTCTGCGTGCCACGCAGACGCTCTCCCAAGCTGAGCTACAGCCCCTTTAAAAACTAGTAGGCAGATTGCAGAAAGCAGAAGGCAGAAGACAAAAAATACTGACCCCTCTGTTCTGTAATCTACGTCAGTAGTTGTAAAATTATACATGAAAACAGAACGGGCCGCAACTCTAGTTGCGGCCCGTCATGAACAACAAGTATCCTAAAAATTGGCCTGGTTATTTCTTTTTCTTTTTCTTGGCCATTTTCCCCCTCCTTGTTGGATGTCAAACGTTTTAGAATCGCTTGACTATTTTAAAATTTACCATGTACAATAACGGATGTCAAGAAAATTTCAAGAATTTTTGCCAGTTAGCCTGTTAGCCAGTTATCAAATTTGAAACAGACAAACTGGTCAACAGGGCAACTGGCTAACACAATTCCGCCGGAGTGGTGAAATTGGCAGACACGCTAGACTCAAAATCTGGTGAGGGCAACCTCGTGTCGGTTCGACTCCGACCTTCGGCAGGTAAGACAAATTACAAATCCCAAGTTACAAACAAATTCCAAAATCACAAGCGCCAAATTACAAAAAACTGCTAAGAATAAGAAATGGCCTTAGCATCTTCTCTAATACGACGAGGGTTGCTTTGCTATGTCAGGTTTTGGTTTGAACAGTTTCTCCCTCGCCTTGACGATGTAGACACCAAATTCGCTGACCAATTGCGGATCAAATTGGGTTCCGGCACAGCGGTATAGTTCCTTCATCGCTTCTTCAATTGCTAATTTTTTACGGTACGGACGATCCGTCGTCATCGCATCGAAGGTATCAGCGATTATTACCACTCTTCCCGCTAAAGAAATTTCCTCCCCCTTTAGCCCCTTCGGGTATCCTTTTCCATCGAACCGCTCGTGATGCTCCCGAATACCGGGGACGATCAATTCCGAGTGAAGAATATTTTGAACAATTCTCGCGCCGATCACTGGATGTTGGCGTATGATTTTGTATTCTTCTTCATTGAGCGGCGCCTCTTTTCCCAGGATCGCATCTGGAATTCCTATTTTGCCGACGTCATGCAGTAAACCAGCGATTTTTATTGATTTCACTTGATTCGAAGGAAGCTGCAAATGTTTGGCAAGCCCCTCCGAGTACAACATCACCCGCTCCGAATGGCCGTGGGTATAGGGATCCTTGGCGTCAATCGCTTCCGCTAATGCCCCCATGATGCTGAAGAATAAGTCCTCCATCTCCTGGTAGTGTTCAGCGTTTAAGACACCGATGGCGGCGTGATTGGCCAATGTTGCAAGAATCTGCACATCTTCATCGCTGAACCTACCGGGATGGTGATTGCTGACGATCAGAATTCCGAGCAGGCGCTCTTTTTGTTCAAGGGGAACGGCAAGAAATGATTTTAGTGAGAGATCCCCTTTAAAAGAACTCTTCTCCAGATCATTCACCAAGAGAGGTTGACGAGTCTCTAAGATATGATTTTCAATTCTCTCCCAGCTTGCCAAGAGGTCTAGATTGTTAAACTCGTTAACGTTAAAACCACTCGCCGCAACTAAATTCAGCCGATTCGTCTTGCCATCCATCAGAAACAGGGCACCATGATCGGCTTTCAACAGATGGATTGCCTCCCGGACAATGGTCTGGGCAACGCCATCGAGATCCAGCTCGGAAACGATGGTTTTGCTCACATCGAGCAGTATCTGGACTGTCTGAGGTAACTTATTCAAAGGACTCCCCCATCGATACCGTAAAATATCTTGCTGACTTTGTCATTCCGACCGAAGCCCACCGAAGGCGGGCGAAGTGGAGGAATCTTATACACCTTAGATTCCTCGACTCCCTCCCCAGCACTTTTGTAAAGTGCTGGCTCGGTCGCTCGGAATGACAAGCACGTTCTCAGCATGATTGAGTGCACTATCCCCCTATCTCTCTTAATAAGAGTTTACCACAAGAAGCGTCAAGTCGTCGGACAGGTCTTTTCCTACCTGAAACTCGACAGCCCGCCCCACCAGCCCCTCTAATAGCTCGGAAACAGGTTTTTCGATGACTTTTCCAACTTCCTGACTGAAACGTTCCTCTCCAAACATCTCCCCTATTTTATTTTTGGCCTCTGTAATGCCGTCGCTATAGAGAAACCAAAGCGCTTCCTTCTCTATAGGGATGCGACTTTCCGGAAAATCGGCCTCTGGCGTGGCTCCTAAAGGAGGACCGCTGGGAAGATCCAAAAATTGTATCTCTTTATGGCTCCGCGTTGCTTTCAGAATAGGAAGGTGCCCGGCATTGACATAATAAAAACACTCCTCTGATTTCTGATACACCAGCAGTGTCATTGTGACAAAAACTTTCAGTTGCCGATTCCAGAGAAGGTGGTTCAGTTTCTTGAGGACGTCGGAGGGTTTCGATTCCCGTTGAATAAGCGTTCTGAATTCATTCAAGACCATGGCCATGCAGAGCGCCGCCGGAATTCCTTTTCCGGAAACATCACCAATCATGATGGCAAACGAATCACTGCCGCAGGGGACTAGATCGTAGAAATCTCCTCCAATGTGCCGGGCAGGGATCATTTTCCCCGCGATGGAAAGCCCCGGAGTTTGGGGAATCGCCGACGGAAGAAGAAGTTGTTGAATTTTGTACGCTACGTCGAGTTCCCGCTGTAATATTTCCTGCTGGTGCTGGACGATAATCGCCTGACGGGTTAAGCTGACCACTCCCGAAATCCCCAAGAGCGCCAAAGGATAAACAGAATCCAGCCAGATGCCTGACCCCGCGAAAAGTCCCCAGCTCACCAGAAAATAACCAAAACCAATCCCAACCAAAATCAGAATCGCCTGCAGTCGTTTCCCAAAATAAGGGGTCAAGAATCCCAAGATCAGAAATAACCAGGCGATCGCAAACCGCCAGATGAGGCTGGCCCGCCGGATCCACTTTTTCTCAAGGAGCATGTTGTACACATTGGCGAAAATTCCGATCATTGGAAAGTGAGATTCCAATGGAATTGACAGAGTCTGTTCCGTCCCCGCGGCCGTCAATCCGACAAAACAAACAGCCCCCTCTAATTCCTTCAGTGGAAACTTCCCTTTTTCTCCTTTCATCTCTTGGGCATAAGATTCAATCACTTCCAGGAAAGAGTAGTGGCGAAAAGTCCGGCCCCATTTACCGGCAAAATTAATCAGGAGGTTTCCTTCTTCGTCGAGAGGCAAAACAGAGGAAGTGCTCGCCTGGGGATTTTCTCTCGACATGAGGTAAGGAAGCGATAGAAATCCTGTCTTACCTAACGGCACTCGGCGGACTTTTCCATCGCTGTCAAAGATCACATTGGCATCTCCTATCCCCTTGGCGGCGGTGGAGAGAAGTTCGATGGATTTCAAAGGTTCTTCAGAAAACCCCGATTGGATAATGGCAGGAAGGTAAACATTGCCTGCTTCCACCATGGCCTGATGCAGAGCTGTATCATCCTCGGACGATTGAAGGAATAAAAGATTCAGCAGAACAGAACGGACATGAGCCATTTTTAAAGCGTGAACCAACTCTGTATGCCATTTTCTTGGAATGGGCCACTGTCCGATGCGCTGAAGAGTATCTTCCCCGATTTCGATGATGACAATCTCTGGATGGCTGGCAGGAGCCTGGCGGTGCTGGTATCTCCAGTCAAGTGTGGTTAACTCGAACGCTTCCCCCCACTGAAAAAACACCCCAAGACTTGCCAACAGAAAAGCAGTCCCTAGAAAGAGAGTCCGCATTTTTTGATCATCTTTACTTGATTTCCCCTCGCATTAAATCGCACCTTGTCCATTAATTGCTGCATCAGAATCAAGCCATATCCTTTGCTAGGTAAATCTACGGAGGGCTTAAAACCTCTTCCATCGTCTTCAACGGTGATGGTGACCTGATGCTGTCGCCGGTCAAGATCGAATTGCAAACGGACATTCTTGGCGGGGTCACAACGGTTGCCATGCTGGATGGCGTTAGATAACGCTTCTTCAACGGAAAGACGGACCGCAAAAAGAGTGCCTCGGTCCCAATTTTCTTTCTCGAGACACTCCAGAATCTGCCGGCTGGCCCATTGGATTTTATCCAATTGACTAGGAATGAGCAGAGTCCGGATCATCTTGAAGGGTGAGAACTTGGTTAAGGCGGGTGACTTCTATGACTTTTTTGACATTCGGAGTCATTCCAAAAAGAACGAGTTTTCCCTGCAAGTATGAGAGTTGGTGATGGTAATCAACCAGCAGGCGCAACCCGCTGCTATCAACATAATTGACTCTGCTCATATCAACAACTACGTTCTTCAATTTGGATTTTACCGCTTCCTTGAGAACAGATTCGAGCTGCGTGTTGGTCTGTAATGTCAATTCTCCCTGAAGCAATATTCTCACTCCCTGCTCCATCGGCTCTTGTGAAATTTTCATTGGGCCGCATCCTCTCCGCCAGAGGCGGAAAAAACTCCCATCTGCCTGAACTTTTGGTAGCGCTGTTGAACGATTTCATCAATGGCGACACCGTGAAGTTCATGTAAATATTCTTGAATGACACTTTTGATTCGGAGCGCCATCGCTTCCGGATCCCGATGAGCTCCCCCCATCGGTTCTTCGATCATGCGATCAATCAGTTTTAATTCCAGCAAGTCCTTGGCTGTCAAACGGAGACACTCGGCCGCCTCCTTGGCTTTTGTCCGGTCCTTCCAGAGAATCGCAGAACATCCTTCAGGCGAGATGACCGAATAATAGGCATTTTCCAGCACGCAAATGCGATCTCCCACGCCAATCCCCAAAGCCCCACCACTCCCCCCTTCACCAATCACGATGACTAGGATCTGGATCCGTAATGCCGCCATGAATCGAATGCTCTCGGCAATGGCGTGTGCCTGCCCCCTTTCCTCAGCCCCAACACCAGGATACGCCCCTGGGGTATCAATAAAGCACACCAAGGGAAGCGCGAACTTTTCCGCCATTGCCATCAACCGCATCCCCTTTCGATAACCTTCAGGATGAGCAGAGCCAAAGTTACGGATCAGATTTTCTTTAGTATCCTTTCCTTTCTGATGCCCCAAAATCATCATCCGTGTTTTTTCAAAGAACGCTAATCCCCCGATCAATGCCTTATCATCGCCAAAAAGGCGGTCTCCGTGCAGCTCGACGAAGTCAGAAAAGATCATACGGATATAGTCCATTGTCAAAGGACGTTTTGGATGTCGCGCCAATTGCACGCGCTGCCAGGGGGTCAGCTGGCTAAAAATCTCCCGTTTCATCTTTTCCAGACGGGTTTCTAGTTTTCTGATCTCCGGCTCGAAATCGAGTTTTTTGTCAGATGTGACATTCCTCAGTTCTCCGATTTTCCGCTCGATCTCAACGATCGGTTTCTCGAAATCTAGTTCTCCAGCCATTTGATACTCCTAAGATTCAAGACT
>JAHFFC010000073.1 GCA_023248175.1 Candidatus Omnitrophota bacterium
TTGGTTTTCTTTTCCTTCCAGAACCGCCTCTTGAACGTATTCCGATTCCGGATTTTCGTACAGTCGGTAGTAGCGGGCATGTCGGGCGGCCGAGTCCGGACCTTCTGGATACTGTTTATATCTGCCAACAGAGACAGGAATGGTTCCGGGAGTTTGCACGAACCACAGGTGAAAAACCACTGACGTTTGTCGGTTCTGTAAGCATGTCGAAGGAGATCGAGAAGACTGCGGCGAATATACGGCATGTGCTTGGATTTGATATCGAAAAGCGCCGCCAAATGCCGACATGGACAGTTGCATTGCGTCGTTTCATCGAAGAGGCGGATGCTCTTGGGATTTTGGTCATGGTGAGTGGTATCGTTGGAAGCAATACCCGGCGAAAACTTGACCCGCAGGAGTTCCGTGGTTTTGCCCTATCGGATGACCTAGCACCGATTGTATTCATCAATGGTTCTGATACTAAAGCGGCCCAGATGTTCACGCTTGCCCACGAGTTGGTCCATCTTTGGCTCGGACAGTCCGCAGTTTCCGATGCTCAAGCCGCGCAGATACCAGAGCATCAAGTCGAGCGCTGGTGTAACCTGGTTGCCGCTGAGCTTTTGGTGCCGATTACCGTACTGAGAGAGGAATATCAAAAGGATAACCCGTTAACCGATGAAATCAACCGTCTGGCGCGGCATTTCAAAGTCAGCACGCTGGTTATCTTGCGGCGGATTTATGATACCGGCGCCCTCACGAAAGAACAATTCAGGAATGCCTACCATGAAGAACTGGAGCGGTTGTCCCTTATTCCTTCGGGGAAAGGCGGTGATTTTTACCTATCGCTCCCGGTGCGGGTCAGTAAATGCTTCGCCAAGGCGCTTATCATCAGTACACTCGAGGGGCAGACGCTCCATCGTGACGCATTGCATCTACTTGGATTTTCAAAACTTGAAACCTTCAAAAACCTTGGACGAAGCCTGGGGGTAGTTAAATGATCTACTTACTCGATGCGAATGTATTCATACAGGCGAAGAATCTCTATTATGGTCTCGATTTCTGTCCGGCATTCTGGGACTGGCTCATTGTGAATAATAAGGCAAAGCGAGTTTTTAGTATCGAAAAGGTCGAAGATGAACTTAACGCCGGAGCTGATGAACTTACTACTTGGGCATCACAGCGCGGACATGAATTTTTTCTTAAGCCAAACCCTGTGATCCTGCCTAAACTTAGTGAAGTGAGCAAGTGGGTGACAAGCCAAAATTACGAACCTGTCGCTGTGAATACGTTTTTGCAACTTGCCGATTACTATATTGTTGCTCACGCTCTCGCCCACGGCCATATAGTTGTGACGCACGAAATCATATCAGTCACAACAAAGAAGATAAAGATACCGAATGTTTGTATCGGACTTGGTATTAAGTGTATGACACCCTATGAAATGCTTCGTCACGAGCGAGCACGCTTTGTTCTTGGCCCGAGCAAGTTCCATGAACTTTGAATTGGGGGAGTACGTTTTGCTCGAAAAAGCATTGGCATGACAGCCTTCAGAGGCACGTTTGCGGTCAATTTTGAACTGTCCGATTATATCGGCATTGGCAAATCGGTATCGCGGGGGGTTTGGGACGGCAAAACGAGTGGGGTGTTCGGGTAAGAAACATTCTTCTACGTCTGTTGAAATTACATCTGATACGTGGGATACTATAGATAGAGGTGAGTTTAATGAGTCGAGATGACATTATTGCAGTTTCCAATGAAATTCAAGGAGGAATACCTGTATTCAAGGGAACAAGAATACCTGTTAGAACACTCATAGACTATCTTGAAGGAGGTGATTATGAATCCTAAGATCTTTACCGCGGAGGAAGCAAAAACATTTCTGCCACAGGTTTCATCGGCTTTGGTTCAGCTCCAGGAAAAGAAACGACGAATTGATCTCAAGCAGGTCGAGATTGATTTAATGGAAATCGTTAATGTCGGTTCTGCTCCAGTGGCGGTAGGCGGCCGACAAAGGATTGATGAGAGAATGAGCGATCTCAATCGGCTCATCAGTGAATATACCGAACTTTTTGAAAAAATCGAGAGCTGGGGGCCGGTGGTCAAGGATGTGGATCAGGGATTGATTGATTTCTACCATGTCAAAGATCAGCAGTTGGTTTTTCTCTGTTGGAAACAAGGGGAAGCCCAGATTGGATACTGGCATGATCTGGAAAGTGGTTTTCAGGGACGACGGGTTTTGTGAAAGGGATCGTTTATCTCACTAAAAAAGTAGAATTTTCAGCCAGTCACCGCTACCACCAGCCTAAACTGAGCGTCGCACAAAATAAGCGTCTTTTCGGCAAATGTTTCTGGCCTCATGGACATGGGCATAATTATACTTTAGAGGTAACGATCCAGGGGCCGGTTGATCCGGTCAGCGGCATGGTCATGAATATCAAGGAACTGAAACGGATTCTGCACCAAGTCGTTGAAAAATTTGATCATCATTTCCTCAACTTGGATCTGCCGGAGTTTAAGAAAGTAGTCCCGACAACTGAAAATATCGCCCGGATCATCTGGCAGATGATCCAGAAGCGATACCCCAAAATTTCGTTGTCACGAATTCGCCTCTGGGAGGGGAGCGGACTCTATGTCGAATACTACGGCGCCTGACCCTATCCTGTTGACCCGGCGGTATCAATTTTGTTGCAGTCACCGTCTGCATAGCCCCCGCTTGTCAGCGGCTAGAAATCAGGAGCTTTATCAAGAGTGCAACAACCGATTTGGGCACGGACACGACTATGTTTTGGAGGTTACGTTTAAAGGAGAGATTGATCCCATAACGGGGATGGGGGTCGAGTTGACGACAGTGGACAGAATTATTCAGCGGGAGGTCGTGGAACGTTATGACCACAAACACCTGAATTATGATGTGAAGGATTTTAAAGGGTTGGTTCCTACGGGTGAGAATATTCTGAGGGTCATCTGGGAACGACTCAGCGAAAAAGTTCACAAACGGAAAATTTACAAACTCAAACTGATAGAAACAAGCAATAATTATTTTGAATACTACGGCTAAGGTTTTTTTATCAATCTTGTGGGTTATCTTTGCAGGTGTTTTGGTCGCGGGGTTTGTCGGGTATCCCTATTGGAACACGGTACCGTTTATCTCCCCAGTTTCCTATCACGGTGAACTTCCGATCAGGTCTGATGGTTACGGGAGCGGGGAATTTGGAAGCTGCCGCTCCGGAGGAAGAAGACATCGAGGGATCGATTTAGTGGGGGAAATTGGAGCACCGGTTTATGCGGTGCGGAGCGGGCGGGTTGTCAAGGCAGACTATCACCCCGGCTACGGTAATTTCATTATCATTGATCATGGCAGGGATGAGGAAAGTCTCTACGCTCATCTCAAGGGAAAGGAAGTCAGGCGTGGCGACAGAGTGCATCAGGGAGAAGAAATAGGAATCATTGGTAAAACTGGAAATGCCCGGCGGCGCGCGATCCTGCCTCATCTGCATTTTGAATGGATTGAAAAGGGAGAGCCCGTGGATCCAACGAGCCTGGTAAAAGAAGGAAAGGTAAGGAGGTAATTTGGGGTTCTCTTGCGGCATCGTGGGTCTTCCCAATGTGGGCAAGTCCACTCTCTTCAATGCCCTGACTACCAGTCATGTTCCTGCTGAGAATTTCCCTTTCTGCACAAAAGAGAAGAATGTCGGTATTGTCACTGTCCCTGACCCGCGGCTTCAACAGCTGGCGCCGTTTGCCCCAAAAGCGAAGATCGTTCCCACCACAATGGAGTTTGTAGACATTGCTGGTTTGGTCAAAGGAGCCAGTCAAGGAGAAGGGTTGGGAAATCAGTTTCTCGGGCATGTCGCAGAAGTGGAAGCCATTCTCCATCTGGTTCGTTGTTTTGAACAAGGCGACATTATTCATATCTATGGCTGTGTGGATCCGATCCGTGATATCGAAATTATCGAGACAGAGCTCATCTTACGGGATTTGGATATCCTACAGAAATGGCTTACCAAAAATGAGAAGGCGGCAAAAACTGAGTCGGGCAAGAGATTCAAAGAATCGGTTGGGCTAGCTGCAAAGTTTCTTGAGACTCTCAATCAGGGAATTCCCATGAGGAAAGTCCCTCTCTCTGAGGAAGAAAAGATCATTGCTGGAGAACTCCGTTTAGGAACGATTACTTCAAAACCTCTTTTTTATACTGCCAATGTTACAGAGACAGATCTCAAAAATTCTTCCAAGATCGTGCAAAATCTAGAAAAATGGTGCCGTGATCAAAGCGCCCCACTGATCAAAATCTCAAGCAAAATAGAAGCAGAGCTCTCCGAATTGCCGCCGCAGGAGAGAGAGGGATTCATGAAAGAGTTAGACATTTCTATTTCAGGATTGGATCAGGTGATCAAGACCGGTTATGAATTTCTAGGACTGGTTACCTTCCTCACTTTTGGGGACAAAGAGATTCGGGCATGGACGATTTCAAAAGGGACCTACGCGGCTCAAGCCGCAGGTAAGATTCATAGCGACTTTGAGCGGGGATTCATTGCCGCAGAAACCGTCAGCTTTGACGACTTTATCGCTTGCGGCGGAGAACGGAGAGCTCGGGAACAGGGGAAAATACGTCTAGAAGGGAGAAACTACCTGGTGAAGGACGGGGATATCATTACGTTTCGGTTTAGTGTGTGAAAGAATGGCTGGGACATATTGAATTTGAGTCAGTTCTTTAGATGTGGTAAATTGAACTCCAACGGGGGGATGTGCTGATGAGAAAATTGGGTTACTTACATTGGATCAAGGGGATCTCTTTCATTTTATGGAGCTTACTAGCGGTGGGATGCTTCCAACAATCATCCACATCCAAAACAGAAGTTCAAAAACCTCAACCAGTACCAGCGGCAACGGTCAGAAATGAAGTGGTCGTTGCCGGAAATCCGATCACAGTGTCAACAGCTCCCGCGGAACCCATTGCCCAGCTAACGGAATTGACTTGGGGAAGGAAGTCATTGAGTGGGACAATGGATAAAGCTGCCAGAAACAAGGCAATCCAGCTGGCTCTGCGAAATGCCAACTTCTATTCGGGAGAACTCGATGGGAAAATCGGTCCCAGGACCAAGGAGGCCGTGAAAAAGTTTCAGGTGTCGAAGAATTTAACTGCGGACGGGATCGTTGGGGCAAGAACATGGACGGAACTGAAAGCCTATCTGCCACGGGAACAAACTAGCAATGACGACGACTCCTAATTCTACGGAAAATCATGAACGACCGAAACGTTGGCAGCGCTTGAGGAGCTATTTCGTCGCTGGGGTTGTTACCCTCGTCCCTGTGTGGCTGACAGGGGCAATTCTAGCGGCGCTGTTTAATTTCGCCGATGGCCTTCTGGGAAAGTATATCAATCGTTACCTGCTGAAGACCCACGGTTTTACCGTTCCGGGGCTTGGGTTATTGCTCACGTTCTTGTTACTCCTGCTGGTGGGATTTGCGACGTCCAATTTTATCGGTCGTAAAATGTTTCCCTTCGTTGAACGA
>JAHFFC010000074.1 GCA_023248175.1 Candidatus Omnitrophota bacterium
CAAAAGCAACTATCTCTGCGGATAGTTCATCGGTGTGAACGTTTTCCTCTTTAAACTCGGTATAGTAATCTTCGCCTTTATCTAGGATTTCTAACAACTCTGTTTTGTCCACGCTGTTTCGTCTGTCTGCCGTCTGGAACCTAGGCCGCCTACGGCGGCAACTTCCTTCTTCCCCCTCTCCCTTGATGGGAGAGGGACGGGGTGAGGGTGAAAAACGTTATGAGCTTCACCCTCCCCTCAAGGGAGGGGAACTTTGAATAAATTAGGACTGTAGATTGATTTAATCAAATTCACAAAGAATCATCAAGAAAACTTCTTAAGATAAAATCATTCCACTCCACTTCATCAAATGATAAAGCGCTGCCTATGGGTTCTGAAGGGGACATTTTGTTTTTATCCTCTCTTAATATAAATATACCAATGAGTTATACAAAAAACAACAGAAAAACTACTTCTCCTGCCCCTGCTTTCGAGCTTGCTCAGTAACTAATTGCTGTAAGCTCGCAAATGCCTTAGCGTTGGAAGAACCCTCGATGGACTTGACCGCAATCTCTTGAACCTGATTATATGCTTTTTCAAATTGCTGTGAGAGCCTTGCTATTTGTTCATTCTGTTCCTTCACTGCTTTTTCAAGGGAAGCAATACAATCCTCCTTTTTTTTACATCTTTTCCGGCGTTGACACTCCTAATAACTTTAATCCATTTGCAATCACAATTCGGACCGCTTCGACTAATGCCAATCGAGCTTGACTCAAACCAGCATCCTCTGTGACTACGCGATGTTGATGATAGAATTGATGAAAACTTTCGGCGAGTCTTTGGAGGTAGAGGGTCAAATAAAAAGGCTCATAGAGTTGGGAGCAGATTTGAACAGTCGTAGGAAATTGCCGAAGGATTTTTAAAATTTTGACCTCCTCTGGGGTTTGTAGATACTCAAAATTTGTTTGTGGATGAGGAGTAAACTGATCCTGATCGTATTGACCAATTCCCTCTTTTTGCGCAAATTCCCTAATACTGCAAATCCGCGCATATGCATACTGGATGTAATAAACAGGATTTTCTACCGTCTGCAGTTTGGCTAACTCGAGGTCAAAATCGAGATGAGCATCCACTTTCCTCATGAGAAAGAAAAATCGCGCGGCATCTCTACCGACCACCTCGGTCACTTCCAGCAGAGTGACAAATTCTCCCTCCCGTGTTGACATTTTTAATTGGCGTTTCCCCTCGTAAAGAGTCGTTAACTGAACAATCAGCACCACTAACGTATCTGCTGGATAGCCCAGTGACTGGATTGCCGCCCGCAGGCGAGGGATATAGCCATGATGATCAGGTCCCCAGAGATTGATCAATTTCTTGTAACCCCGTGAAAGTTTATCCCGATGATAGGCAATGTCAGGGGCGAGATAGGTGAAAGAGCCGTCACTCTTAATCACGACTCGATCCTTATCATCTCCGAAAGCAGTGCTTTTAAACCACAACGCCTTGTCTTGTTCGTAGACAAAGCCTTTTTCCTTCAGTTGTTGAAGGACTCCTTGAACATCCCCTGATTTTTCTAATTCTTCTTGACTGAACCAAGAGTCAAAATGAACTCCAAAGAATTCCAAATCTTTCCGAATTCCTGTTAGGATTGTCTCCACTCCGATTTTCAGGAAATGATCCTTAGCTTGTTCATTCCATTCTCTCCAGCGATCTCCTTCTCGGGTAAGAATCCCGCGGGCAATATCGCCGATGTAACTTCCTTTATAACCCCCTTCTGGCAAGGATAACTTTTCTCCTAACAATTCCCGATAGCGGACAAAAATGGATTGAGCCAGCAGATTCATCTGGTTGCCGACGTTGTTTAAATAATACTCCCGTGAAACTTTAAAACCGGCAAACTCCAGGATATTGGCAAGCGAATCTCCCACTGCCGCTTGCCGTCCATGGGCAACGCTGAGTGCTCCCGTGGGATTGGCGCTGACAAATTCCAAAAGGACAGGTTCGGCTTTACTGAAATCCGAAGAACCATACCGCTCTTTTTCATGAAGAATCACTGGAATCGCCTGATACAAAATCTGCGGGCTGAGAGAAAAGTTGATAAATCCAGGCGCCTTGGCCTCGACCCTTGCAATAACGGAGGGATGCAAACTTTTTTCGAGTTCCGAGGTAATTTTCTGGGCGATTGAAAGCGGGGGTTGTTTCAACTGGCTAGCCAAACGCATAGCGACATTGGTCGCGAGATCTCCATGTTGTTCATCACGGGGAATTTCGAGAATGATCTCCTCCCCTTCCAATGGAAAACCAAGCTGTTTGACCACCTTTTGAATCGCATTCGTTAGCGTGGACTCTATGACTGACATAAATGAAGTCTCCCCGCAGCATCATGCCTGAGGCTCCGCCTGAGGCGGATCTGCCTCTGGCAGAAGATCAGCCTTCGGCTGAAGCTGCGGGGTATCTTCCTTTCCCCCCTCACCCTAGCCCTCTCCCCCCGCTGGGGGGAGAGGGGACTTGTGTGGTAACCCCGTGGCAAGACCACGGGGAATTTCTTCGATTAAAAATTTTGAATTTTAACTCGTAGCTTTGACTTTTTACTTTTGAGTTTTGAGTTGCTAGGCGCCCGCCCCCTAAATCAGCTCGACAAATAAAGCGACCACCTCTGGATCAAACTGAGTCCCGGCATGCCGCCGCAGTTCCTGGATCGCGGACTCAGGACTCATCCCTTTGCGATACGGGCGATCCGAGACCATCGCTTCGTAAGCGTCCGCGACCGAGACAATCCGGGATCCAATGGGAATCTGATCCCTAGACAAACCGTCTGGATAGCCGCCACCCGCGTACATCTCGTGGTGATGTCGTATAATTGGGGCTAATTCCCGCAGCACCCCGGTCTCGGAGACAATTTCCGCCCCTACATCGGGATGCAGGATCATTCTTTCCCACTCCTGCGGAGTCAGTTTTCCCGGTTTCTGCAGGATAGTGATATCCACATTGATCTTTCCAAGATCATGCAGATACCCTCCATCGCCGATCTCCTGCCGTTCTCTACCGCCAATCCCCATTCGGTCGGTGATCATCAAGGCATATTCCATGACCCTGAATGAATGTCCGTGGGTGTAGGAATCTTTTCGATCCATAATGTCGGCGAGGATCTTGATGGTCCTCGTATACCCCGACTGTCGTTCAAGGATCAGCTCCGTCTGCTGGATCGCGATCGCTGCCTGAATTGCCAGAACAGAAGCAAAACTTTTCTCCTCTTTGGAAAAAGGAGTTTTTTTCGCTCTGAAAAAGTAAAGGGCTCCCATTGTTTGATCACCCCACACCATGGGGAAAGCGACCAGTGTCTTAATCGCCTGAACCCGCGCAAAACTGGGGACTGCCCCTTCTGTCTCTAGGTAATAATCTCTAATAAAGACTGCGTTCTTTTCACTGTAGGATTTCTTACAAAAAGGGGAGAAATCGGCCAGGTTCGTTATCGTTGTCTGACCGATTCCATATGCCGCGCGTATCATGGGCTTGGCGGATTGATTCGCTTGCCATGTTTCGATCAAGACCACTGGGGATTGAGTCCCCTTCCCCCCTTTTTGGGCAATGTTCGCCAGAATTTTGTCCAGCTCATCCTGAGCGGCGATCGACGCCCCTATCTCTGTCAGCGTTGATACAGTATCAGCGTATACCTCTGCATTTGCCATAGTCCCCCTCTCTATGAAACCTTAATCCCACCACCTGTCTAGGCCCACAGCCAGCCTTAGGCTGGTCAGACAGGTGGCGGGATAATCCTCGGAGCATCCCCCCAGAGGTGCTCTAAATCATAGAAACTTCGCTGTTCCGGTATGAAAATATGCGCTACCGCGTCTCCAGCATCAATCAACACCCACTCTCCATGGGTGTACCCTTGAACAGACGGGGTGCGCGTTTTGGAGTGATCCAATTTTCCCAGGATTTCATCGGCAATGGCTTTGACTTGTCTACTTGAGGATCCGCTTGAAATGACAAAATAATCAGTCCAACCGACTAAACCCCGCATGTCCAAGATGACAACTCCCTCTCCCTTTTTCTCGAGAGCCGCCTTCGCGATCATCTGCGCTTTTTTCCGCCCAGCCAGCATTACTTTTTCTTATCGGAGCTAAGGATACAATACATCCCCGTGCCACAATCCGGGCACTTCCCCTTGACCGCCGGGCGGCCGTTCTTCATTTTCACCTGCTGTGCGTCCTTCATTTCCTTCTTTCCTTTACACTTAACACAATAACCAGTCATTGTTTCCTCCTTTAATGAGTACGCAAGTTACGGAATCCCTCGATTACTCTGAGGATGACGTAACTTGCTGTGCGAATTCCCGCCAGAGGCGGGTCTGCCTTTGGCAGAAAACCCTGAGCGAGCGATTCCATCATCCTTCGACACGCTCAGGACGATGGAATCGTGAGTCGAAGGGTCACTAGCCTCAAAATCGGATGTTAGAATAACACAGCTGTGTGAAATTTGTCAATGAACATAGGCCGCCTACGGCGGCAACTTCCTTCTTTCCCCTCTCCCCGAAGGGGAGAGGGGAATCAGCAGAAACTTTGAAATTCCTATACATTAACCGGACTACAGAAATTCCCCATCAACTGAAAATCTCTTACACCCCCCTTTTTCGCCCTTTTTCAAAGGGGGAGTTTTAAGGTTATCAATCTCACCTTACGCACTACCACATTCCTCCCCTTTGTAAGGGGAGGCTAGGTGGGGTAGAAATGTCTCTACCTCCCCTAACCCCTCCTTACAAAGGAGGGGGGAGCTGCGTAAGATGAGTTATCAACGTCATCAGGCAACTTGGGGAACTTCTGACCGGACGTAGTCCGCCCCTACGCGGCTTCCCCAACGATCTGCTCTACTAAATCAGCAATAGTCACGATTCCCACCGGCCCGCGGGTTCGACTGACCACGATTGCCATCGGTTGTTTGCGAGACTGCAAAATGAATAGAGCCGTACTGGCAAGGGTTTCGATATGAATGAAATTTGCCGGCCGCAAGAATTTTTTTATCGGAGCTGTTTCATCCGCCTCAAACAACCCGTCCAGGATATGCACGATGCCGATGGTGTTATTCCTTTGGCCTTCATACACCGGGTATCGCGAAAATCCGGTTTCCTTGAGCATTTGTTTCAGATCTTTCACCACCGCTTGAGCAGGGAGCATGGCCGCTTTTTCAAGGGGAAGCATGACCTGGGTCACTTGGAGATCGCTGAACTGGAAAATTTTCATGATCAGCGAACGCTCTTGAGCGTCTAATCCCCCTTCCTGACTCTCTTCCTGCAGGAGATATTTAATTTCCTCTTTCGTCACTCGGACTTTCTGCGGCGGCGCCGACGGGACCCCGAAAAATGCCAGGGTCACTCCACTTAAGTAACGAACCACCGCCACCAGCGGAGAAAGAAACCAGAGAAACCAACGAAGAGGCATTGCCGCTAGAAGAACAACCCTGTCTGCCCGGAACCGGCA
>JAHFFC010000004.1:0-15895 GCA_023248175.1 Candidatus Omnitrophota bacterium
ACAGAAGGACCAGAAGGTTGCTGCTGAACTCATCAAAGAAGGGGCATATGACTATGTCTCCAAAGAAGAGGGTTACTCCATAGCTCTTCCTTTTGTGATTCAGGAAACGTTGAGCAAATTCAACGCAAAACAAGAAAAGGAACGGCTCGAGCGGGAGATTTTGGAGAAAAACGCCGAGCTTGAAAAAATGAACGAGGATTTAAGCCGTCTGAATCAACTGAAATCAAACTTCGTCTCGACCGCCTCTCACGAATTGCGCACCCCCTTATCCATTATTCGCGAGACTTCTTCTTTAATCCTGGAGGAAGAGATCGGCCCGCTAAATAAAAAACAGAGAACGTTCCTGAATAACGTCAAGAATCAGGCGGACCGGCTGCTTCGTACCGTGACCGATTTGCTGGACTTAAGCAAGATCGAAGCCGGGAAGTTGGAACTGCACAAACGTTTTGTGGATGTCGGGGATTGGGCGAATCGGATTATCGATTTTTTCCAGATCCATGCCAGGGAGAAGAAAGTTCAGCTGATGGTAGAAATTCCGCCGGCTCTTGGCGAGATTTACATGGACGAGGATAAAATGATCCAGGTATTGACGAACCTTCTGGGGAATGCAGTGAAATTTACTCCCGAGGGAGGGGAGATTACGGTTGCGTTCTTGAACAAAAAAGATAAAATTGAAGTCCGTGTCACAGATACTGGAATTGGGATTGCCCCTGAAGATATCGGCAAGATATTTGATCGTTACCAGCAGGCAGAGCACCAGGAATCTGTCTACCTTCAAAAGGGGACAGGATTGGGGCTGGCCATTAGCAGGGAAATTGTGAGAATGCATCAGGGAGAAATCGGGGTCGAGAGCCCACCGAAACTGGGGAGTGCTTTTTGGTTTACCCTGCCGAAGCTGACTCATGATCAAGTTGCTCTGGAGGTCTTCGGCAAGGAAATTCAAAGGAGCAAAGAGACCGAGCAATTCATGACGCTCTGCTTAATCCAACAGAGCGGTGCCAAGGATGAAGCATCGTCGCAAGCGATTTTAGATGAGCTGATACTGCGGTTGGGGATAGTCTTGCGTAAAGGAAAAGATCAGGTTTTCCAATATCAGGGATCGATCACGATTTTGATGAAAGAAACGGATTCCTCCATGGGGAAAGTGGCGCAGGAACGAATCGAGGCTCTTTTAAAGGACTGCATCAAAAACTCCGAGAAATTCAGCGCGATTACTTTCTCAACCGCTATCGCTACTTATCCCGATCATGGCAGTCAAACGGAAGAATTGTTGAACTTCTGCGCCAAAAACCTTCTTGGAGTTAATTGAATACTTATCATTTCACCGTCCCGCCCGCCGACGCGGGCAGGCGATTGGATCAATTTCTCGTTGACCAGTTCCACAAAAAATACTCCCGTTCTTACCTTCAGTATTTGGTCGCTCAGGGGAATGTCCTTGTCAATGGTAAGAGAGTCAAACGCCACGACCCTGTTCGAGGCAGCGATGAAATCAAAGTTATTTTTGAAAAAAAGAAGGGGCGTCATTGGTTAACACCGGAGGAAATTCCTCTGGATATCGTTTATGAGGATGAGGAAATCCTAGTCGTGAATAAGCCGTCCGGAATGGTAGTACATCCGGCCTGTGGGCATTACACCGGAACATTGGTTCACGCGCTGTTGGCTCATTGCCGTTCTCTTTCTCAAGCGGGCGACCCAGCAAGGCCAGGAATTGTCCACCGGCTGGATAAGGAGACCTCCGGGTTGATCTTAGTGGCGAAAACGGAGAATGCTCATTACCGTCTGGCTGAACAGTTTGCTTCCAGACAAGTCAAAAAAAAGTATCTGGCCATTGTGCGCGGGAGGGTGGCTCGTCAAGAAGGAGTAATCCATCTGCCGATAGGGCGGCATCCAGTGAACCGGCAAAAGATGGCGGTCATTGCTAAGGGAGAAGGGCGTGCTCGTGAAGCTGAAACTCGATACAGGGTGTTGGAGCGTTTCAAACAAGCGAGCTACTTGGAACTTGAGCCCACAACAGGCCGGACCCATCAAATTCGAGTCCATCTTTCTGCTTTGGGACATCCCATTCTAGGAGATTCTGTTTATGGAGGGGGCGTCCCTTCCTTAAAGATACCTCGGCTGGCACTCCATGCCGCCGCTGTGACCTTTAACCATCCCAAAAGCGGTCGCTCTCTAACCCTCGAAGCACCGATGCCCAAGGATCTTCAGGAACTTTTGAAACAATTAAATGCCACCCTTCACTGAATAGTTACCATTTCTAATTTGGCTTGACACCGCACAAAAAGGACTTGACAGGGGTTTAGAAAGGTAGTAATATATAGCTGTTTACAAAAAAAGTGGGCTTTCACCCACTTTTTTTATTGGGATGGACAGATGTCATTGAAAATGTGTTCGTGAGATACGATTTTAAAGGATACCTATGGGAGCGGATTTACTGGCAATTTTAGACAATATTGAGAAGGAAAAAGGGATCAAAAAGGAAATTTTGATTCAGGCGGTGGAGTTTGCCGTGGCGTCGGCGGCGCGGAAAAATTTAGGGAAGCAATTTGAAGGAGAAGTATCGGCGCGGCTGGATATTCACAACGGTGGGATCAAGATTATCGTTGATAATAAAGAAGTTGAATCAATGGAGATGGGGCGTATCGCCGCGCAGACAGCCAAACAAGTGATCATGCAGAAAATCCGCGAGGCGGAGAGGGATGTTATTTTTGATGACTTTAACGCCAAAGTCGGAGAGATCACTCATGGGAGTGTTCATCGTTTTGAGCGGGGGGGATTGATCGTTGACTTGGGACGGACAGAGGCATTTTTACCGATGAAAGAACAGTCTCCCAAGGAAAAATACCGCCAGGGAGATCGTGTGCGGTTTTATATTCTTGATGTTCACCGCTCCAGTAAGGGGCCGCAGGTGATTCTGTCTCGTTCGCATCCTGGTTTAATACGCTGTCTCTTCGAACTTGAAGTCCCTGAGATTTATGAAGGGATTGTCGAGATCAAGGAAGTGGCGCGTGAAGCGGGAGAACGGTCTAAAATCGCCGTTTGGTCCAAGGATGAGAAAGTGGATCCTGTCGGGGCTTGTGTCGGGATGAGGGGCCAGCGGGTAAAAAATGTTGTCAGGGAGTTACAGGGAGAGCGGATTGATATCATTCGATGGGATGAGGATCAGCTGAAACTTTTGACCGAGGCTCTGGCTCCGGCGCAGGTGCTGGAAATCAGATTGGATACGTTGAAGAAAAAAGCTCTTGTGTTGGTGGAAGATGATCAGCTTTCTCTTGCCATTGGAAAGAGGGGCCAGAATGTCCGGTTGGCATGCAAGTTGACGGGATGGGATATTGATATCAGAAGCCGCAGCGAAATTCAAAAAGAGGAAACGGCAAAGGAAGCAGCCGATCAAGTTTCTCTGTCGGAATTGCCGGGAGTAGGACCGAAAACAAAGGGCAATTTGGAAAGCGCCGGCTACACAAAGGTGAGCCAGATTGCCCATGCAACTGTTAAACAGATCAGTGAAGTTCCCGGGGTGGGGGCGAAGACCGCTCAGAAGTTGATCCTCGCGGCTCAACAGTTGTTGAAGGAGATGAGCAGTCCCAGGAAACAAGCGGAGCGAATGCTGGATATACTGCAGGGAAAACAGGCGACGGAAACAACTACCGAGGGTGAGGAAGAACCAGTTGTTCAAAAAGAACTTTCGGTAACGGAGTCTTCGCCTGAGGCGGATTTGCCTCGGGCAGAAGAATCAGAAACAGCAGAGAACAAGGAAGAAAAAACTGAAGAGTAGGGGGTTGCCGTGGGATGGGGATACGAGTTTATCAATTAGCAAAGGAATTAGGGTTAGAGAGTAAGGAGCTGATGTCTCGCCTCCAGAAGCTGGGAATCAAAGTGAGCGGGCATATGAACTCTTTGGGGGAAGATTCTGTCTCCAAAATTAAAGACGCGCTCAAACCAAGCGCCAAAAAAGAACCGGTAAAGAAGCCGGCAGCCGACAAGAAACCGGTATTAACAAAAAAAGAAAAAGTTGTAAAACCTGCTACTCCAGTTTCAGTGCCGGTTCAAAAACCGGCTTCTTCCGTGGCTGTCGTTCAAGCCCCTGCTCCGGTCCTGGCTCCTGCTCCTGCTGTTGCTCCAGTGGTTACCCCGGTGGTGTCTGGCGCGCCTCAAATTCCCAAAAAAGTAATCCTAAAAAAATTCTCCCTCACCGTCAAAGATTTTTCCCAGAATATCGGATTGACCGTTCCTGAATTGATCAAACGCTTAATGAAGAGGAAAGTTTTTGCCACGATCAATCAAACCTTAGAAAAAACGGTGATGGAGGAAGTCGCTTTAGAACTGAATCTCTCGCTGGAATTCCCACAGAGTGTTGAAGAGATTGCTCTCACGGCTCATAACGAGCTGGACGATCCGAAAGAACTGGTTTCCCGGGGGCCGGTGGTAACCTTCATGGGACATGTGGATCATGGGAAAACTTCCCTGCTGGATTATATTCGAAAAACTCGAGTGGCCGCTAAAGAAACGGGGGGAATCACACAGCACATCGGGGCCTACCAGGTTCAAATCGGGGAAGGGAAGGTAACCTTCTTGGATACACCGGGTCATGAGGCGTTTACGGCCTTAAGGGCCCGCGGCGCCAATGCCACCGACGTGGTTGTCCTGGTGGTTGCCGCCGACGACGGAGTGATGCCTCAAACCATCGAGGCGATTGACCATGCCCGTGCCGCCAATGTTCCAATTGTGGTCGCGATCAACAAGTGTGATCTTCCAACGGCAAACTTGGATCGAATCAAGACGAAGCTGGCGGAATTGAATTTATTGACAGAAGATTGGGGAGGGAAAACGGTTGCGATTCCTGTTTCGGCAAAAACCGGAACAGGGGTAGATACTCTTCTTGAAATGCTTCTTTTGGAAACGGATCTTTTGGAACTGAAGGCGAATCTCAAAAAGCCGGCAAGCGGCGTTGTGATTGAAGCGAAACTGACCGGCGAACGAGGAGCAGTCGCAACTGTATTGGTTCAGAACGGCACGCTTCGTATTGGTGATCCTGTCCTTTGCGGAAGCAGATGGGGAAAGATCCGTGCTCTGTGGAATGACCGGTTGCAGACGGTCCAGGAAGCCCCTCCCGCGATGCCGGTTGAAATTCTGGGACTTTCCGGTGTTCCAGAAGCAGGAGATAAATTTTACGTACTTCCCGGTGTAGAACAGGCGAAGGAAATCGCCACCAAACGGCTGGCTCGAAAAGAAGAGCTTGGAGTGCGCGCCACGCGATCTCACGTGACTTTGGAAGACCTCTACCAGCAGATCAAAGAGGGAAAGATCAAGGAGTTAAAACTGATCACGAAGGCGGATGTGCAGGGCTCTTTGGAGGTTTTGAATCAGATCATTACCCGACTGGGAACAGAAGAGGTTAAAGTCAATATTATTCACTCGGGCGTTGGCGATATCAGTGAATCTGATATCATGTTGGCGGCCGCTTCGGATGCCATCACTATTGGATTTCATGTTCGTGTTGATTTCAACGCACAGGCGTCCGCGGCTAGAGAACGGGTTGATTTGAGAACCTACGACATCATTTACGAAGTTGAGAATGCTGTCCGGGCGGCAATGGAAGGATTACTGGAGCCTGAAATTCAGGAGCAGATGGTCGGAAAAGCAGAGGTGATCGAAACCTTCAACGTTCCGAAGGCGGGAACCATTGCCGGTTGTAAAATCACCGACGGAAAAATTCACCGAAAAGCTCTTCTTCGAGTCATTCGCGGCAAGGACGTTATCTTTAAAGGAAAGATTGGATCTCTGAGACGGTTTAAAGAGGACGTGCGAGAAGTTTTGCAGGGGGTTGAGTGCGGACTTGGCATTGAAGGGTTCAACGAGATCCATAAAGGGGATCTCCTCGAGGCTTATGAGGAAATTGAGAAGGAAAGGAAGCTGGCTAGGAACTAATTCGGTATGCGCGAGCGAGTCTTAAGCGGAATGCGTCCCACAGGAGCTCTGCATTTAGGGCACTTACTGGGAGCATTGCAGAACTGGGTCGTACTTCAAGGGGAGTACGAGTGTTACTTCATGGTTGCCGATTGGCACGCGCTCATGAGCGAGTACGAAGACCCCAAGGAAATCCGTCGCAACGGCGAGCAGATGGTGATTGATTGGCTTGCCTGCGGGATTGACCCGGAGAAAAGCGTTATTTTTCGCCAGTCCGACGTCCCTGCGCATTTGGAGTTGGCGTTTATTTTGGGAGTTTTAACGCCTCTCCCATGGTTGGAACGGAATCCGACTTATAAAGAGCAATTGAGAGAACTGGCGACACGGCACCTGACGACGTACGGTTTTTTAGGATACCCGGTTTTGCAGGCGGCTGATATTTTGCTCTATCAGGCGACGAAAGTTCCCATCGGAGTGGACCAACTCCCTCACTTGGAATTGGCGCGGGAAATTGTCAGGAAGTTTAATTCACTTTACGGCAAGAAACTCCTTGAACCGGAGCCGTTACTGACGCAGATACCGAAACTGTCGGGGATTGATGGCAGAAAAATGAGCAAGAGTTATGACAATGCTATCGCGTTGGGGGATGAGCCCGAGGCGATTTTGAAAAAATCCCAGCGGATGTTTACCGATCCATTACGGATCAAATTCTCGGATCCCGGACATCCCGATCAGTGCAATGTTTATTCTTATTACAAAATTTTTGCACCAGCCAAAAAGGAAGAGGTTTACGACTACTGCACGAACGCCAAAAAGGGATGCACAGAATGTAAGACAAATTTGGGATCTGTCTTACTTCAGTTCCTGGAGCCAATCAGAGAGAAACGGAACTACTGGGTGAATCGGCAAAAGAAAGTCACCGAAATCATTGAAGAGGGGAAACGGCGGGCAAGGAGTGTGGCGGAAAAGAGCATGAGTGAAATCAAGGAACTAGTAGGCATATGAGCGCGACACTGAAAACGATCAAGAAACCGTATAAGGTAACCCTGCCGGCTTTTGAAGGGCCGCTGGATCTCTTGCTTTATTTGATACAGAAGCAAGAATTGAATATTTATGATATCCCCATCGCCCAGATCACCGGGCAATACCTGGAATATCTAGGAATGATGGAATTGCTCGACTTGGAAATCGCCGGGGAGTTTCTGGTGATGACTGCCACTTTAATGGAGATCAAATCCAAGATGCTCCTGCCGCCGGAGCAGAGACCTGAGGGTGAGGTGGATCCTCGAGCCGAGTTGGTGAACCGGCTTTTGGAGTATCAAAAATTTAAAGAGGTGGCTTTGAGATTGGAACAACTAGAATCTCTCCGCCGTGACTTTGTTTCACGGACCCCAACGACTTTGTCCTCTTTTGAAGGAGAAGTGGCTCCTGAAGAAGAGTGGTGTGATCTTTCGCTGTATGATCTGATGAAGGGGATGCGGAATGTTCTCGACTCCATGGCTTCCAAAACATCGCAGTCCGTGAGAGAAATCATGGAAGATATGGTGACTGTCGAGGGAAGGATTCAATGGATATTAGAAATGCTGACCCATATGCCAGTGGTATATCTCTCGCAGTTATTGAAGAAAACAGATGGGAAAATGGAGATCGTGGCGACGGTTCTTGCCAGTCTGGAGTTATCAAAAGCGCTGCAGGTTCGATTAAAACAAGACGAACTTTTCGGGGAGGTGGAAATTGCCCGAGTCAACTAGTCCGATTCCGGTGCCGTTGAAGTCATTGGTGGAAGCACTGCTTTTTGTCAGCGGCTCCCCCGTTACCGTCGAGCAGTTGGTCAAGGCTTTGGAGGGGGTTTCGGCTCATCAAATTCGGGAAGCCCTAGATCAACTTTCCCAGGAATACGAAGTTTCAGAGAAGGGGATCAAAATCCTTGAGGTGGCGCAAGGGTACCAGATGGTGACCCGCCGGGAACTGGCCCCGTGGATCAAAAGATTCCTCCAGCAGACGCCAATGCGATTGTCACGGCAATGTTTGGAGACATTAGCTATCGCCGCTTACCGCCAGCCGATGACGCGGCTTGAAATTGAGCAGATTCGGGGTGTCAGCGCGGATGGAACCATTCAAACCTTACTAGAAAAAGGGATGATTCGCATCACCGGAAGAAAAGCTGTGCTAGGTCGTCCATTCTTATACGGAACTACTCCGTTATTTTTAGAGCGGTTTGGATTAGTTTCGTTACAGGATTTGCCAAAGCTTGAGGAGTTTGTTCAAAAAGGGGAACCGGTTAAGGCTGATGAAAATATCTCAGTTGCGCAGCCAAATTGACCAACTCGACCAGAAGATCCTGGAATTACTCAATGACAGGGCAGGACTGAGCCGCTGTGTTGGCCAGATCAAGAATCGCCAAGGGGCTACTATTTACGTCCCCGACCGTGAATGGGAGATTTATCAACGTCTCCTTCGCTTGAATCGAGGTCCTCTGAAAGGAGAGGCAGTCAAGGCGATCTATCGCGAAATTATGTCTGGGGCTCTGGCGTTGGAAAAATCACTTCAGATCGCTTATTTAGGGCCGGCGGCAACCTTCACTCATCAGGCGGCATTAGAAAAATTCGGCGCTAGTGTTGGTTATGTGGGATTGGATAGTATCTCTACTGTCTTCTCTGAGGTTGAGAAAGGACGCTGTGACTATGGAGTTGTTCCCATTGAGAACTCCACTGAAGGAGTAGTGAACCATACCTTGGATATGTTCATTCATTCTGACTTGAGAATTTGCTCGGAGATATTGCTGGAGGTCTCGCATTGCTTAATGGCGGTCTGTCCGATGAAACAGGTTCGCCGGATTTACTCCAACCCTCAGGCAATTGCCCAATGTCGCAATTGGCTGGAGAGGCATCTCTCCGGAGTGGAATTAATTGAGGTTTCCAGCACGACCAAGGCGGCACAGTTGGCCCAGATGACTAAAAAGAATTCTAAATCGGCCGCGATTGCAAGTCAGCTGGCGGCGGAGCAATATGGATTAAAAGTATTAGCCAAGGGGATTGAGGATAATGCCGAAAACCAAACCCGCTTCCTGGTGATTGGCAAGACCATCGCCAAGCCGACGCAGAATGATAAGACCTCCATCATGTGTTCTATTCAAGATAAGGTAGGAGCGTTATACGAAATGCTAAAAATATTCAAGGACAATCGAATCAATCTAACGAAGATCGAGTCAAGACCCTCTAAAAGAAAAGCATGGGAATATTATTTCTTCATTGATCTTCAGGGACATTACGAGACACCCAAGGTAAAATCGGCCCTTGTCAGGGTTGAAAGGAAAAGTCGCTTTTTGAAAATTCTGGGATCCTACCCGGCGGCCAATTAAGACAATGCCGACAGCGCGCTCCAACATCTTAAAAATCCAGCCCTACGAGCCAGGAAGGCCAATGGATGATGTCAAGCGCGCCCTGGGGCTTCGTTCTGTCATTAAGCTTGCTTCCAACGAAAATCCGATCGGACCCTCACCGAAGGCAGTGCGGGCAATCAAGAAATTTCTGGGCGAGATCCATCGCTATCCAGATGGAGGGAGCTATTATCTTCTGGAGAGACTGGCTCAGCATTTAAAACTGAGCAAGAAACAGATCATTTTTGGAAACGGCTCGAATGAAATTATCGAGTTGGCCTCCCGCGCCTATTTGAGGGAAGGGGATGAGGTGGTACTGGCAGAACCCTCTTTTCTCGTTTACAAATTAGTGGCACAGGCGGTGGGAGCCAAGCAGGTCACGGTTCCATTAAAAGAGTTTTGGTACGATCTGGAGGCAATGGCGGAGAAAGTTTCCAAGCGAACCCGGATTGTCTACATTGCCAATCCGGACAATCCGACCGGAAGCTATGTCACGGCCGAGAAACTGGGTCGTTTTTTGAAAAAGGTCTCATCGGATACCCTGGTGATTTTGGATGAGGCCTATTGGGAATTCGTGGACGCGGACGATTTCCCAAAAAGTTTTCGCTATCTCAAGCAAGGCAACGTGCTGATCTTGCGAACCTTTTCAAAGGCCTACGGGCTTGCCGGGCTTCGTATCGGTTATGGTATCGCGTCACCGGCGATTATTGACGCACTGCACAGAACGCGTCAACCATTTAATGTCAACAGCGTCGCTCAAACGGCCGCGGCGGCGGCATTAAAGGACAAAGATCACCTAAAAAAAACACGGACGGTTGTCCGCAAAGGAAAAGAGTTTTGGTATCGCGAACTCGATAGGATGGGATTGGAATATATCCCAACCCAGGCCAATTTTATCTTGGTCAATGTTCGGCAGAGCGGCACCGCTCTTTTTCAGCAATTGTTGAGGAGAGGGATTATCATTCGAGATATGAAGGCCTACGGATTGGATCAGTTTGTCCGCATCACGATAGGAACCCAAGAGGAAAACCGCCGCTGTGTGCGGGCGCTACAAGAAAGGGACTAACAATGATTATTGTTTTGAAATCAGACGCGACACAAAAGCAGATAGACCATATTGTGGAAAAAGTAAAAGGACTGGGATTAAAACCTCAGGTTTCCAAAGGGGTCGAGAGAACCATTATTGGCGTGATCGGTCCCGAGGATAAACTGAGTGTTCAACCTCTGGAGGTTTTTCCTGGGGTTGAAAAGGTGATGCCGATTTTAAAGCCGTACAAATTGGTATCCCGTGAGTTCAAGAATGAAAACACGGTTGTTTCGTTCCCCAACGGTGTCAAAATCGGCGGCAAAAAACTGGTGATGATGGCAGGTCCCTGTTCTGTTGAAAGTAAGCAGATGCTGATTAACGTGGCGAAGGTGGTCAAGAAAGCAGGCGCAAGTTTCTTGAGGGGGGGAGCTTTCAAACCTCGAACCTCCCCGTACAATTTTCAGGGGCTGGGTGAAGAGGGATTGAAATACCTGCGGACCGTTGCTGATGATATGGGACTTTTGGTTGTCACGGAAGTGATGGACACAAGGGATGTCCAATTAGTAGAGAGATATTGTGATATGCTGCAAATCGGGGCAAGGAATATGCAGAATTTTAATCTCCTGAAGGAGGTTGGTCTTTCCAAAAAGCCGATTCTTCTTAAGAGAGGACTTGCTTCCACGATCAAAGAATGGCTTTTGTCGGCGGAATATATTGCCTCGAACGGAAATCTCAATATTGTTCTATGTGAGAGAGGGATTCGAACCTTTGAAGATGCGACAAGAAATACGATGGATTTGAACGCAATTCCCGTTGTTAAACAATGGAGCCATCTACCGATTATTGTGGATCCCAGTCATGGAACAGGGAGCTGGTCTTGGGTTGCTCCATTGGCGAAAGGGGCCGTCGCTGTGGGGGCTGATGGGTTAATGATTGAAGTGCATCCCAATCCCGAAGAGGCTCTTTCAGACGGACCGCAGTCTTTACTTCCTGAAAAGTTCCTACAGTTGATGGAGGATTCACGTAAAGTGGCTCACGCGGTGGGGAGGGAAATTTAAGGAATGAGTACCACACTCTTTCGCAGAATCACAATCATCGGGGTTGGCCTGATTGGCGGCTCACTGGGACTTCGGATTCGTCAGAAAAAACTCGCCGATAAAGTTGTCGGTGTTGTCCGAAGAAAGGCATCTCTGCAGAAAGTGCTGGATTCCAAGGCTGTTGACGAAGTGACCACTGATTTGGCGGAGGGGATCGGCAGGAGCGAAATTGTCGTCATCGCGACCCCGGTCGGTTCTATCGTCGAGCAGGTCAAGAGTATTGTTCCCCTGGTGAAGCCGGGAACGGTCATCACCGATGTTGGCAGTGTCAAAGCTGAAATAATCAGCAGTGTTGAGAAAACCCTTCCTAAGGGGATTTTCTTCGTTGGGGGGCATCCATTAGCCGGCTCTGAGAAGAGCGGTGTGGAGAATGCCCGGGCGGATCTCTTTGATAAAACGGTCGCGATACTAACGACGACCCCAAAAACTAATCCGCGCGCTTTCAGGAAAATTCGGGATTTGTGGGAGGGCTTGGGGATTGAGGTGAGAGTTCTCTCCCCCAATGACCATGATTTGATTCTAGCGAGGACGAGCCATATCCCTCATTTGACGGCATTCGCTTTGGTAGCGGCCCTTCAAAACGGAGACGAGTCGTTTGTCGCTTCTGGTTTTAAAGATACCACTCGGATCGCCGCCAGCGATCCGACGATGTGGAAGGATATATTCTTTTCTAATAGGAAGGCGCTCCTTAAAGAGATAAAAAGTTTCCAGGTTCGCTTAGAGAAGATCACCAGTCTGATTCAGAAAGAGGAACAGGACAAACTGCTTCAGGAATTGGAGAAAATCCAAGCCAAACGGGAGAAACTGTAATCCATTAAATATGTTCTCTGACAGTTTATATCTGTTTTGCAAAGTGATGTGTTGGCTTTTTTTAAAAGTGTGGATGCGGTTTAATGTGGAAAATGTTGAAAAGTTCCCAAAAGGGATGGGGGTGATTCTAGCCCCCAATCACGCCAGCTACATAGATATTCCTTGTGTGGGTGTAGCGGCTCCGCGAAGAGTCTACTTTATTGCGCGGGACGATCTTTTTAGCCATTGGTTGTTGAATTGGTTTATGAGGGTTTTTGCAACCATTCCGATTGTGCGGCGGCAGGCTGATTTATCCGCCTTAAAAGCGGCGCTCGGGCAGCTTGAGAAGAAAAGAGTGGTCTGCCTGTTTCCGGAAGGGACCAGAAGTCCTGACGGGAAAGTCTCGGAAGCGGTCGGAGTGGGAGTTGGATTCTTGGCAATTAAAGGGCAAGCACCGGTCTTACCGGTTTACATTGCTGGAACCCATAAAGTATTCCCAAAAGGAAGCCGGACAATCCACCCTCATCCGGTCAAAATTATTTTTGGAGACCCCATCTATCCTGAAACGATAGCAATGGGAACTCCAGTGAAGGAACGATATCATCTGCTGACAGAGCAGGTGATGCGAGCGCTCAAGGATCTGCAGGAAAAGTCTCCGCCTAAGGCGGATCCGCCTAAAGGCGGAGAGCGGATCCGGCGCTAGAGATACAATAAGGAGGAAGTTCAAGAAATGACAACAGAGGTTGAAAACGAAAAAACTCAGGATCAAGATAAAAATTTAGCTCAGCTTTATAACGAAACAATCCACGATGTCACCGAAGGAGAGATTGTTCAGGGCAAAATTGTCGGCATCACTTCTCGGGATGTGTTTGTGGATATCGGGTATAAGGCGGAAGGGGTTATCGCTCTCTCAGAATTTGAGGATCCCAAGGCTCTGCAAATGGGACAAACGATCGAAGTTCTGCTGGAATCCAAGGATACCAAAGACGGTCTTCTGCTTCTCTCAAAGCGGAAAGCGGATCGGGATATGGGCTGGACGCATATCGTCAGCAAGTATAAAGAAGAAGACATCATCAAAGGGACAGTCATGAAGAAAGTCAAGGGAGGACTGACGGTGGATGTCGGGGTTGAAGCGTTTCTGCCTGCTTCACTAGTGGCGATCAAAGGATTCACAAACCTTGACCAGTTTGTGGGTCAGACAATGGAGTTTAAGATACTTAAGATCAACCGAAGCCGGAAAAATATTGTCCTCTCCCGACGGGACGCGTTAGTCAAAGAAATGGAAGAGAAGAAAACGAAGATCCTGGGGGAGTTGAAATCGGGACAGACCCGGGAAGGAATCGTTAAAAACGTTACCGACTTTGGCGTCTTTGTTGATCTTGGAGGAGTTGACGGGCTTCTTCATATCACCGACATGAGTTGGGGACGAATCAATCATCCGAGCGAACTCGTCTCCATCGCTGACAAGATCCAAGTTGTTATTCTCGCTTTTGACAAAGAGAACATGAAGATTTCACTTGGGTTAAAACAGAAGACAAAGAATCCATGGACCCAAGCAACTGAGAAATATACTGTGGGAACAAAAATCCAAGGGAAAGTTGTCAACATTGTTTCCTATGGCGCTTTCGTTGAATTGGAGAAAGGAATCGAGGCGTTAGTGCATGTTTCCGAACTTTCCTGGACCAAGCGGGTCAATCACCCCAGCGAAGTTTTGAAGGTCGGCGATACTGTGGATGCGGTGGTCTTGAGCATTGATCTGGAGAATCAGAAAATGGCTCTTGGCATTCGCCAGGCAGCGGAAAATCCATGGCTCAAAATTGACCAGAAGTATCCTCCAGGGACGAGGATTAAAGGAAAAGTCCGGAGCGTCACCGACTACGGCGCGTTCATTGAAGTGGAGGAAGGAATTGATGGGCTAGTTCATATCTCGGATATGTCTTGGACACGGCGTTTGAACCATCCGGGAGAAATCCTAAAAAAGGGCCAGAAAGTCGAAGCAGTGGTGTTGTCAACAGACGGTCTTAATCAAAAGATATCCCTGGGAGTCAAACAGTTATCTCTGGATCCATGGCCTGATTTAGTAACCCGCTATCCGGTTGGAACGTCGCTGGAAGGGAAAATCAGCAAACTGGCGACGTTTGGTATTTTTGTGGAGATGGAGTCGGAGTTAGAGGGTCTAATTCACATTTCTGAGGTGGAGGGTTCAGGCCCACTGGAGCAGCGCTTCAAAGCGGGCGAGATGGTTAGTGTACGGGTGATTCGTATTGATGAAGAAAAGCGACAAATTGGATTGAGCATGAAGGGAGTGAAATAGGGATTATCGGCTAATTCGTTCGGAAAACATTTTTCTGTATTTAAGTATTGAGAATCATGGATACCATCAAAGACAAAGTCAAAGAACAACTCAAACTCATCCGCCGCGGGACGGTGGAGATTATTTCAGAGGAGGAACTCGCCAAAAAGATTGAGTGGTCCCTTCAGAATAAACAGCCCCTGATTATCAAAGCCGGTTTTGACCCAACTGCTCCGGATTTACATTTAGGACACACAGTGCTCTTGCGAAAGATGCGGCATTTTCAACGCCTTGGGCATGAGGTTTTTTTTATTATCGGTGATTTCACAGGTCGTATTGGAGATCCAACCGGAAAAACTGAAAAACGCAAGCCGCTCAGTGAAAAAGAAATCCAAGAGAATGCTAAAACATATAAAGAACAAGTTTTTAAAATCCTCGATCCAGATAAAACCAGAATAGTTTTTAATAACGAATGGTTGGGAAAACTGAGATCAGAGGATCTTGTACGTTTAGCATCTCGCGTCTCTGTTGCTCAACTCCTGGCCCGAGCAGATTTCAGGGAACGCTATGTCCAAGGAAAAGATATTAGCATGAATGAATTTTTGTATCCGCTCTTACAAGCTTATGATTCTGTGGAATTAAAAGCCGACGTTGAGCTCGGTGGCACCGACCAAAAGTTTAATCTACTAATGGGACGAGACCTTCAAAAAGATTTCCATCAAGAACCTCAAGCTGTTATTTTAATGCCTCTTCTTGAGGGATTAGATGGCATCCAAAAGATGAGCAAGAGTCTTGGCAATGCCATCGGCATTCTGGAAGAACCTAAAGAGATGTTCGGAAAAATCATGGCGGTCTCGGATGAACTCATGCACCGCTACTATGAACTTCTTACTGAGGTGGATGTGGTAAAAGTAAAATCTGAAATCAAGAACGGGAAAAATCCTAAACTGGCTAAGGAAGAACTTGCCTTTGAAATCACAAAAGATTTTCACGGCGAAGCAAAAGCCAAAGACGCTCAGTCGGAGTTTCAGAAAGTTTTTCAGCAGAAAAGAGCCCCTGCCGACATTCCTCTTTTTACGATACATCCGGATGCTAACGGAAAAGTGGACATTACTAAACTCCTGTTCGACTCCAGCTTGGCTGTCTCCATGAACGAAGCCCGGCGTCTTCTTCAGCAGGGGAGTATCAAACTAAACCACTCCTCCAGGATTCAAGAGCGCTTTGTTTCTCTGAATGACAGCGACATTCTTCAAGTCGGCCCGCGAAAGTTCCTCAGAATTAAAAAGGTAAGGACTTAATATCATATCCTATTTTATTCCAATAGGTTATGAAATAATCTATATTTTTGTATTAATTTTAAGAGTAGGGCATGCTAAAATCTTACATGAATGCTAGATATCTTCATT
>JAHFFC010000004.1:15905-22993 GCA_023248175.1 Candidatus Omnitrophota bacterium
CCTAACACCAACCTGATCCCCTTCTCATGATATAGTCATTATGGGGCAAGGGATAAGCCAGGGAACTATTTTCTTCACTTAACGCCGAATTTTTAACGGAGTTGAGTTCGGATTGATCGCAAAACTCCTCGCACGCCTAAAGGCGAGCTCATCAGACATTGCGATCTGGGATGCACCCCGCTCAGAACGACAATGGGCTGAATAGTTACAAAAGTTCAATGTATGCCCTTACTTGGTATGCAAAGCGATTTCATAGTAGAAGTATACCATAATGTAAGGACTTAATATCATATCCTATTTTATTCCAATAGGTTATGAAATAATCTATATTTTTGTATTAATTTTAAGAGTAGGGCATGCTAAAATCTTACATGAATGCTAGATATCTTCATTAAATTCCTATTAAGTTTCAGCATTCTCTTTATCATGCTCAACATCGCGGGTCTCTTGACCTGGGTTGAGCGGAAGCAGAGTGCTGTCATGCAAGACCGAATCGG
The DNA here is from genome assembly GCA_023248175.1 of Candidatus Omnitrophota bacterium. Taxonomy (GTDB): domain Bacteria; phylum Omnitrophota; class Gorgyraeia; order JACOVV01; family JACOVV01; genus JACOVV01. Next base: position 16,403 of record JAHFFC010000004.1, read on the forward strand.
AGCGAATCGTGCCTCGATTTTTGGGTTTCGGCTATTTGGCTTATTCCACCCTTTAGCGGATGCGCTCAAGATGTTGTCTAAAGAAGATTTTATCCCGGAAGGGGCGAATAAATTTCTCTTTAATATTGCACCGTTTCTTTCTGTAGTTTTTGCGTTGGTCGGTTTTGCCGCAATTCCGTTTGGGGATCGGCTCATTCTTGGAGATCGAGTTATCGAACTGCAAGCGGCGAATATCAATGTAGCTCTGTTGTATATCTTTGCCATGATGTCTATGGGGATTTACGGAGTGGTGCTGGCTGGATTTTCTTCCAATAATAACTATGCTTTCTTAGGAGGCATGCGCGGTGCCGCACAGATGATCGCCTATGAAATCACGATGGGAGTAGCGATCATGGGAGTCGTCATGGTTTACGGCACTGTGGATCTCCAACAGTTGGTTCGTGGACAGGGAGCGTATCTGTTCAATGGCTGGCTTCCAAAATGGGGGGTGTTTGTTCAGCCACTGGCATTTTTACTTTTCTTGACCGCCGCCACAGCTGAAACGAAACGAATCCCTTTTGATCTACCAGAGGGAGAATCCGAAATTATTGGCTACTTTATCGAGTATAGCGGGATGAAATTTGGGATGTTTTTCATGGCGGATTTAATCGAGACGATTTTAGTCTCAGCATTGATGACTACGTTATTTTTAGGTGGCTGGCAGGTACCGTATCTTTCCCCAAGTGGGTTTCATTTTCCGTGGGGCGGGGTGATTCTATTGCCTCACCTGGCGGTAGCCAGCTTAGGGATTCTCTCGTTTTTCATCAAGCTGAGCTTTTTCATCTGGCTACTCATGGCGATTCGCTGGACACTGCCCCGATTCCGCTATGACCAACTGATGCACTTGGGATGGAAGATCTTACTGCCAACGTCGCTAGTCAACATTGCCGTGACGGCGTATGTAATCCTACTGGTGTAGTTCCCTTGATGTCTTAAAAAACTTGACAAAGTAGATATTTCAAGTGTATACTTTTAGTAGATACTAGTGACCAGGAGGTAAAAAAATGTCTGTACAACATATCAATATTACGATGCCCGTACCATTAAGGATTGAGTTAGATCGCTGGGCAAAAAGGGAGCACACTAAGCGGAGTACCTTGATTCAGAAAGCTGTTCAATTGTATCTTGAACTGGTAAAACGGAAGAAAATCGCCCAACTTCTGCGGCAAGGGTATGCAGAAATGGCTGAGGAAATGAAAGAGATCAATCGAGAGTTTGAGTGCTTGGATCGAGAGAGTCTCCAACATGTTGATTAGACGAGGAGACCTCTTTTTAGTGGACTTAAACCCAGTGAAAGGATCAGAGCAAGCTGGGCGACGCCCTGTATTGGTGATCCAAAATGAGATTGGCAATGAAGTAGCTCCCACCGTGATCATTGCTCCTTTGACAACGAAGAACTGGACTCAATCATATCCTATTAATGTTGCTATTCCTAAAGGAAACGGAGGCTTATCCCATGATTCGGTTATTCTCCTCTCACAAATACGAACCATCGACAAGACTCGCTTAGGGAAGAAACTTGGAAACTTACCAAGTGTCTATCTCTCTAAAGTAGATCACGCAATCCATGTGAGTCTTGGATTACAATGTGGTAAGATAATGTGAAATACGAACTAGCACATTTAAGAAGATTTATGGTAACTGTTCACCTCTCATATAGTCACTCACCTTACGCAGTTCCCCTGTGTCCCACCTTCATGGGGTTCTTTTCGCCTGAGGCGAGCACTTCGACTCGCTTCGCTCGCTCAGTGCAAGCTCACTTCGCTACGCTTCGTTCAGAAAATAGTTCCCTTGTAAAGAGAGATAGAAATCAATATAATCCAAGGAACTATGGGACAGAGCACCCAACAGCGGCGTGAACAACTAGAGAAGTACCATGAGGTAAGTGGACCCTTCGCTTATCTGCGCCTTGAGCAGATGAAAAGAGCATGGAAGACGTCAAACCGAAGGGAACTGACGTGGTGGGAGAGAACTTATATCCCATCACTGGTCATTGGCCTTTGGATTACCTCTAAACATTTCTTCCGGAACTTAACGTTGCACATTCTGCATACCTTTGGGTTTTTTAAGAACATTCCCGCCGCGGTGACATATCAATATCCCGAGCAACTTCGTCCTACTGCTACACGGCTGCGAACTCGCCACCGCCTCACCAAACGCGAAGATGGCTCTCCCCGCTGTGTTGCCTGCATGATGTGTGAAACCGTCTGCCCGGCGCGCTGTATTGAAATCACCGCCGCCGAACATCCTGATCCCAACATTGAAAAATATCCTGCCGAATTTATCCTCGATCTCGGCAAGTGTGTCTATTGCGGTTTCTGCGTTGAGGTCTGCCCCGAAGACGCCATCCGCATGGACACCGGCCGCCACGACATCGCCGAATATTCCCGCGAGAGCATGATCTACGATAAAAAACGGTTAATGGAAGAGTAGTTCTGAAAAGACTCTACCTTGACACACCTAAAAAAATCTCTTGACAAACCTTGGGCGAGGTCTATAATGGGATTAAATTGAGATTTAGCACTCATTAGATATGAGTGCTAACAAAACTGTAAGGTTACTTCAATAAAGTAAATCTGTAACTCTCTAACAGATTGAAAAATAAAGAGTAACATGAGAAAGGAGGGAGAATATGGTTATTCAGCCATTAGGGGATCGAATTCTAGTCAAGGCTCTCGAAGCTGAGGCAAAGACTAAAGGAGGGTTAGTACTGCCGGATACCGCGAAGGAAAAACCGCAAGAAGGAGAAGTGATCGCGGTAGGCCAGGGAAAGCTCTTGGAAGATGGAGCGATTAAACCTTTGGAAGTGAAAAAGGGTGACAAGGTCATGTACGGCAAATATGCCGGCACAGAGATCAAACTGAAAGAGAAAAACGAACCGTATCTGATTCTGCGAGAAGATGAAATACTGGCAATTCTACGGTAGAAAACAAAAATTAATTAAAGGAGGAAAGAGCAATGGCAAAGCAAATCATTTACTCAGATGATGCCCGCAGGGCTATTCTGCAAGGAGTTGACAAACTAGCGAACGCCGTCAGGGTGACGCTGGGACCCAAGGGAAGAAATGTTGTGTTGGACAAGAAGTTTGGATCACCGACCATTACTAAGGATGGGGTGACAGTAGCCAAGGAAATTGAATTGTCGGATCCGTTTGAAAACATGGGAGCCGAGATGGTCAAGGAAGTGGCTTCCAAGACCAGCGATTCCGCTGGAGATGGAACCACCACCGCGACGGTGTTGGCTCAGGCGATTTTCCGTGAAGGACTCAAGAACGTCACTGCGGGAGCCAATCCGATGGAATTAAAACATGGGATTGAGAAAGCAGTGGAAGCGGTTGTTGAGAAACTCAAGAAACTCTCCAAGCCGATCAAGGATAAGAAAGAGATACAGCAAGTAGCGACGATTGCCGCCAATGCGGATACCGAAATCGGCAATTTTATTGCTGATGCGATGGAGAAAGTTGGCAAAGATGGAGTCATCACGGTGGAAGAGGCTAAGTCAACAGCAACCTCCCTGGATGTCGTGGAAGGAATGCAGTTTGACCAGGGATATCTTTCTCCTTACTTTGTGACGGATGCCGAGAGAATGACAACGGTTATTGAGGATCCGTTTATTTTGATCCATGAAAAGAAGATTTCCTCAATGAAAGACCTGCTGCCGGTTCTGGAGAAGATCGCTAAGACCGGCAAGCCGATCTTGATCATCGCCGAAGATATTGAAGGAGAAGCGCTAGCAACTTTGGTTGTCAATAAACTCCGCGGCACACTGCAGGCCTGCGCTGTCAAAGCTCCGGGCTATGGCGACCGGCGCAAGGCGATGTTGGAAGATATCGCGGTTCTCACTAAAGGGAAGGCAATCACAGAGGATCTTGGGATTAAACTTGAAAACGTGATGCTTGAAGACTTAGGCCGAGCTAAAAAGATAACGGTTGACAAGGATAATACCACGATCATTGAAGGGGCTGGAAAAACGGCCGACATCAATGGTCGGATTGCTCAGCTCAAGCGTCAGATCGAAGAGACCGATTCTGACTATGATCGTGAGAAACTGCAGGAGCGATTGGCTAAGCTTGCGGGTGGAGTGGCTGTGATTCACGTCGGAGCTGCTACTGAGACCGAAATGAAAGAGAAGAAGGCCAGGGTCGAAGACGCACTGCACGCAACGCGGGCCGCGGTTGAAGAGGGAATTGTTCCTGGGGGCGGTGTTTCTTTGATTCGATGCCTAGACGCTCTCGATAACTTAAAAGTGAAAGGGGACGAGGCCATTGGCGTTGACATTATCCATAGAGCCATCGAGGAACCTGCTCGTCAGATCGCTCAGAATGCAGGTCTTGAGGGATCTGTGGTGGTCGCGCGGCTCAAGGAAGAGAAAAATAATGTTGGATTCAACGCGGCGAATGAGAAGTTCGAGGATATGATTGATGCCGGAGTCATTGATCCGACCAAAGTAACTCGAACTGCTCTTCAAAACGCGGCCAGCATCGCATCGTTGCTATTGACGACTGAAGCATTGATTACGGATATTCCTGAAAAAGAGAAGGAACAACCTGCGATGCCTCCAGGCGGCGGCATGGGCGGGATGGGAGGAATGTATTAACCATGAAACTTCAACCATTGTCGGATAAAGTGATCGTTGAAGTTCTAATGACAGAAGAGAAGACCGCAAGCGGACTTTATCTGCCGGATACAGCAAGAGAGAAACCACAAGAGGCGAAGGTCGTTGCTGTTGGAAAAGGAAAGACTTTGCCGAATGGCAAGACCGTTGCTCCGTCCATTAAGGCGGGAGACAAAGTGGTTTTTGCAAAATATTCTGGCAGTGAGGTCAAGGTTGATGACAAAGAGTTCCTGATTATGGACCAGGATGACCTGCTGGCGGTGATTGGGTAGTGGTAGGGGCGGGTTTAAAACCCGCCCCTACGGTTTTCATTATTTACCGTTTCCTTTCTTCGCGTAGGCTTCAAGCACGGCCTCTGTCATCTGGTGCTTAAAGCTGTCGTCTAAAAGCTGTACTTGATCGTACCATTTTCCGTCTTTTCCCCGTTCTTGGGGCATGCTGACAAAGACCCCCTTATTTCCACCAACTACCCGTACCCCTTTGATCAGCAGTAGGGGTGAATAATTATTCACCCCTACACCGACGGAGACATCCGCAAACGCTTTTAAAGGACCCTCTCCCTCGAAACGGTGAATCCGGTTTACCTGCAGTTTGAGATCTTCCATGGTGTTCATGATTTCCTCCTTGTTTGTGTTGGGGTAACCCCCCTACATATTAGACGTACCCAACCTGCATTTTCTTGCAAAACTTTTAAATTTTTTTGATATGATATATAGCAAACCGTTAACGTATCAAGGCAATGATAGCATTCAATGGAGGTTCTTCTATGTCAGTAATGACTTATGATCTCAAAGCAATCAACGAAAAGGTTCGGCAGGAATCGGTTTTCGTTCAAGCTCTCATGTCTGAGGTGGGGAAGGTGATCGTTGGACAACGTTACATGGTTGAACGATTACTGATCGGAATCCTGGGAAACGGCCATCTGCTGCTGGAGGGGGTCCCTGGACTTGCCAAGACTATGGCGGTTAAAACATTAGCTTCTTGCGTTAAAGCTTCCTTTCACAGGATTCAGTTTACCCCTGATCTTCTCCCCGCCGACGTTATCGGAACACTGATCTATAATCCAAAAGAGGGAAATTTCGTTATTAAAAAAGGTCCGATTTTTGCCAATATTATTTTGGCTGATGAAATAAACCGCGCCCCTGCCAAAGTGCAGAGCGCATTGCTGGAGGCGATGCAGGAACGACAGGTGACGATCGGTGAAAATACCTATCCCCTGGAAGAGCCATTTCTGATTCTCGCTACTCAGAATCCGATCGAACAGGAAGGGACTTATCCGTTACCGGAGGCGCAGGTGGACCGGTTCATGTTAAAGTTAAAAATCACTTATCCGGATAAAGGAGAAGAAAAGCAGATCATGGATCGGATGACAGCAACTGAAACACCCAAAGCCCAAGCGGTGGTCTCTCCCAATGAAATTCTGGAAGCTCGCAAAGTGGTCCATGAGATCTACATGGATGAGAAAGTAAAAGATTATATCATTAACCTTGTGATGGCGACTCGAAAGCCGGAAGAATATAAAATTGATGCTAAAGGGTTGATTGCTTACGGAGCTTCGCCGCGGGCGACAATTTATCTGAACATCGCGGCGAGAGCCCACGCCTTTTTACGGGGCAGAGGGTATGTGACACCGGAAGACGTCAAGGCGATTGGAATGGATGTTCTCCGTCACAGGATTATTGTGACTTATGAAGCGGAGGCGGAGGATTTGACCAGTGAAGATATCATTAAAAGGGTGTTTGATGGGGTGGAAGTACCGTAGTTAAATCTGACCACTAAAGGCACTGAGGTACAGAGAGAATATAAGAAGAAATGCCGTAACTATTCAGCCTACTGTCATTCTGAGCGAAGTCCGCCGAAGGCGGACGGAGTCGAAGAATCTTGTTTTAGATTCCTCGATTCGCTTCGCTCACTCGGAATGACATAGGAGAGGTGAAT
>JAHFFC010000075.1 GCA_023248175.1 Candidatus Omnitrophota bacterium
CTTGCCGGAATTCCCGCGATGTCGGTTCCGTGCGGATTCACAAAACAGGGATTGCCGGTGGGACTGCAATTATTGGCAAAACCGTTCGCGGAAGAAACATTATTTCATGTCGGCTATGCCTACGAACAAGCGAATGAGTGGCACAGGAGGCATCCGGAAGTATGAACTACAACGTCACGATTGGCTTAGAAACGCACGTCCAACTGAAGACGAAATCGAAGCTCTTCTGCGGATGCTCGACTGAATTCGGCTCACCGCCGAATTCGCAAACCTGTCCTGTCTGCTTGGGGTTTCCAGGGGTGCTTCCAGTCATGAATCGCCGTGTCGTCGAGTTGGCGCTTCGTGTCGGTGTGGCACTGAATTGTCGGATCGCCAATCGCATGAAATTCGATCGCAAGAACTATTTTTATCCCGATCTTCCCAAGGGTTTTCAGATTTCTCAATTCGATTTGCCGATTGCGACCCATGGGAAATTGAAAGTCTCCGTGGATAGGGAGCAGATTGATATCCGTATTCATCGTGTGCACATCGAAGAGGATGCCGGCAAGTTAGTCCATAAAGCCGACGGCATCGCCAGTCTTGTTGACTTTAACCGGACCGGAATGCCACTGATCGAGATTGTCACCGAACCAGATTTGTGCGGCCCAGATGAAGCAGTTGCTTATTTGCAGCAATTGAAATCAATCCTGCAGTACCTTAATGTTTCGGACTGCGATATGGAGAAGGGGAGTCTACGCTGCGACGCGAATATCTCGCTTCGTCCCAAGGGGATTTCTTCGCTGGGGACAAGAACAGAAGTGAAGAATATGAACAGCTTCAGATCGGTCCGTTCGGCGCTTCTCTTTGAGATCAAGAGACAGTCTGAAGAGTTGGAGTTGGGGAACCGGATTTCGCAGGAAACCCGGCTCTGGGATCAGGAAACAGAGGTGACTCGACCGATGCGCTCAAAAGAAGAGGCACATGACTATCGCTACTTCCCGGAGCCTGATTTAGTGCCGTTTATCATTACCAATGAGGGGATTGAAGAAGTTCGAAAGAATCTTCCCGAACTGGCGGTTCAAAGGCAAAAACGGTTTTCAGAGCAATATGGATTGCCTGAGTACGACGCTGCAGTTTTAACAAGAGACAAATGGATCGCGGATTATTTTGAATCATGTGCCCGTTTGTATCCGAAACCGAAAATCGCCGCTAATTGGATCATGGGAGATTTAACGGCGCAGGCGAATGAGCGGGGAGTGGACATACTAGAGCTTGGCTGTAAACCGGAATGGCTGGTTGGGATTTTAGAATTAGTGGATCACGAGACCATTAGTGGTAAAATGGCTAAAGAACTACTGGTTGAAATCATCCAGAAGAAGCAATCGCCGCAAGAGATTGTCGCTCAGAAGGGATTGACGCAGATTAGCGATGAGAAGAGTCTATCAGTAGCCATTGAGGAAGTGATTGGAAAAAATCCGAAATCCGTTGAAGATTACCGCAGGGGCAAAACCACAGCTCTCATGTTTTTAGTGGGACAGGTGATGAAAGGGACAGGGGGCAAGGCGAATCCGCAGAAAGTCCAAGAACTATTGAGGGAAAAATTGGAGGGAGGGGGAGTATGAGGAAGCTGGGACGGTTTGGCGTTGTTATTTTTCTTCTGGTTCTTTCGGTTTCATTAGTAGCGGGATTAAAGTATGGCGTTGCAAAAGACAAACCTGCGGATGATTTTTATCAGCAGATCGAGCTTTTCACCGACACCATGACGGTGATTCGGTCGGATTATGTCGAGGAACCAAAAACGAAAGACCTGATCTATGGAGCACTCAAAGGGATGCTGGCTTCCCTGGATCCCCACAGCCAGTTTATGGATCCTGATACCTACAACGAAATTAAAGTGGAAACCGAGGGCTCCTTTGGCGGACTGGGAATAGAGATCACTATCAAAGACGATCTGTTGACGATTATCAGCCCCTTGGATGGAACACCGGCGCAAAAAGCCGGATTGAAACCGGGAGATAAAATCATTAAAATTAATGGAGAACTGACTCGTGACATCACCCTGGTGGAAGCAGTCAAAAAACTGCGCGGGAAACCGGGGACTAAAGTGGTCCTGACAATCTTGCGGGAGGACGCAGGGAAATTGATGGAGGTAGAATTAACGCGGGATATCGTCAGGATTGAAAGCGTTAAAGACGGCATTATGCTGGACGATCATGTCGGATATATTCGTATTTCAGAGTTTCAGGAGAATACCGGGCACGACTTGGAACAGGCGTTGAAGAAACTGGAATTGCAAAAAATGGAAGGGTTGATTTTAGATTTGCGGAATAATCCCGGCGGTCTTTTGGATGTGTCAGCCGAGGTAGCAGAAAAATTCATCCCTATCGGCAGTATGGTGGTGTATACGAAAGGGAGGGTTAAAAGCCAGGATTTGGAGTTCAAGTCAAAATTCGCTTCGCCGCGGCTTGACTTCCCGATGGTGGTGTTGATCAACGACGGAAGCGCCAGTGCTTCCGAAATCGTCGCCGGAGCTCTGCAGGATCACGGACGGGCGATTCTGATGGGATTAAAATCTTTTGGCAAGGGGTCTGTTCAGACGGTGATTCCGCTTAAAGACGGCTCGGCATTGCGTTTGACGACGAGTAAATATTACACACCCAAGGGGCGGTCAATTCATGGACTGGGAATTATGCCGGATATCATCGTGGAACCTGAACCGGCCCCAAAAGAGACAGAAGAAGAGAAACCGAAGAACCAGAAATCAGAAGAGATCTTCAAGAAAGCAGAAAAACCTGAACCGGAAAAAGAAAACAATCCTGACCCATCGGATGCGAAACTTAAAGAACTCAAGCAGGATAACCAAGTTGCCAGAGCCTTGGACCTATTAAAAGGAATCAGGGCCTATAGGAATCTTGGAAAATGAAGAAAAGTCAATGGGCATGGATAGCTCTTCTAGCAGTAGGGGTTGTCGGTTGGTGGATTGCAAGGGGAGCAAAAACTTTATCACCCGAACTCAAAACAGTTCAATTAGACCAGAGAGTCAAGGGATCCGATGCAGTCGTACCGTTGATCAATCCGAATGCTCCCAAGATGGCCATCGTTTTGGATGACTGGGGTTACAACATCAACAATCTTCCTGCTCTTAATAAAATGGATGTGCCAATGACGTTGTCAATTCTCCCTCACCTGCGGTTTTCCACCCAGATTTCAAACAGTCTGGCGGGGAAAAAATATGAGATCATTCTCCATATGCCGATGGAGGCCCACAATCATACCATCCGAGCTGAGGAAAAAACGATCTATACTTCGATGAGCGATGAGGAAATTCGAGAAACACTCAAAGGGGCTACCGCCAGTATTCCGAATCTGAAAGGAATTTCTAATCATATGGGATCTCAGGCTACTGAAGATCCGAGAGTCATGAAAATTGTCATGGAAGAACTTCAGAAGGGGAAATTATATTTTTTGGATAGTCTTGTTACCTCCCAGTCGGTGGCGGAGGAAGTGAGCAAGCAAGTTGGAATTTCATTCGCGAAAAGAAGCGTTTTCCTCGATAATCACTTGGACGCGGAATATATCAAGGGACAGCTGCTTAAGACAGCGGAGAAGGCTAAGCGGAATGGGAGCGCTATTGGTATCGGGCATGACCGGGCGGTAACGCTCAAAGTTATTCAAGAGGTAGCGCCGAAACTGCAAGAAGAGGGAATTCAGTTTGTGTACGTATCGCAGTTAACCCGTCGAGAGTAATATGTTAATCCTAGGGATTGAGACTTCCTGTGATGAAACGGCGGCCAGTGTCGTGAAGGATGGCCAGACCCTTCTTTCGAATGTAATCGCGACAAGCCTCGCGGAACACTCGCAATTTGGCGGCGTCGTCCCTGAGATTGCCTGCCGTCATCATCTGGAGTGGATCAACCGGACGGTGAACGAAGCGTTGACAAAGGCAGATATTTTAGGAGAAGAATTGGATGGGATATCTGTCACTCAGGGCCCCGGATTACCGGGAGCTCTGTTGGTAGGAATCTCCATGGCAAAAGCGATGGCGTTCGGGTTGGGAAAACCCATTTTGGGAATTCATCATCTGCAAGCCCATCTCTACGCGAATTTTTTAGTGGATGCGTCATCGCAGGAGATGCCAAACATGGAATTCCCATATATGGGATTGATTGTTTCCGGTGGGCACACTCTATTAGTATTGGTTCGCGATGTGGATGATTACCAAATCGTCGGTCAAACAACCGATGACGCAGCTGGAGAGGCGTTTGATAAAGTAGCGAGGTTATTGGGGCTTGGCTATCCGGGAGGGCCTGTGATTGACTCAAGGGCAAAAGAAGGAAATGGGAATGCCATTACTTTCCCAAGAGCGATGATCCATGAGAAGAATTTCGATTTCAGTTTTAGTGGAGTGAAAACGGCAGTGCTTTATTACCTTAAAAATAATGTTGGCTTGGAGCATGGAGTTCAGAGCCTGGAGGATTTGCCCCAAGCTCCAAGCTCCAAGCTCCAAGCAGATTTAATCAACGATCTCTGCGCCAGCTTTCAAGAAGCTGTTGTAGATGTTTTGGTGCACAAGAGTCTCCAATCCTGCCGGGAGTTTGGTGTTCGAACTCTCAGCGTCGGCGGTGGAGTGGCAGCCAACAGCCGTCTGAGAGAACGGTTGAAGGAAGAAGGAGTGCGCGAAGGGCTTCGAGTCCTATTTCCTCCCAAAGGACTCTCCATTGATAATGCCGCGATGGTTGCCGGTTTGGGAGGAGCGCTTTTCAAAAAAGGTTACCGGTCGGATCTATCGTTTACGGCGTTACCGAATTGGAATATAGAGACCAGCGGACAGCGGACAGCACGCTGAACGCTGAAATCTGGAGGTTCTAATGAGTGATTTGGATATTGCCATACGTCTGGCAGTGGCGCTTGTTCTGGGGGGAGCAGTAGGACTGGAAAGGGAAGTTCATGGCAGTGACGCTGGATTACGAACGCACATCTTGGTGAGTTTGGGTTCAGCATTGATGATGATAGTTTCTATTCTAATGTCACAGGCATTTCCCGGGAGTGACCCTGCCCGTATTTCCGCGCAAGTAGTCAGTGGCATTGGATTCCTGGGGGCGGGATCTATTTTGCGTTCCACTGGATCTGTGCGAGGGCTGACAACAGCGGCAAGTATCTGGGCAATTGCCGGAATTGGATTGGCCATCGGAGCGGGATTCTACTCTAGCGGTTTGATCGCAGCACTCTTAATTCTGGTAACTCTTTGGCTCTTACGCTCCGTTGAGAAAGCGCTTAAATTAAAGGAAAGAGAAACAACATGAAAATTCTGGTAACGGGTGGGGCTGGTTTTATTGGTTCTAA
>JAHFFC010000076.1 GCA_023248175.1 Candidatus Omnitrophota bacterium
GTTGTTGGCGGTTAAAGAAAGGGTACAGGGTACAGGGTACAGGGGGCAGGGGGCAGTTACTAGGTACAAGAGAGCAAGGGTGAGGGACATGGGAGAGTGTGTGAATGAATTAGCACAGGGTTGGGGTGGCAGGCTGGGTTTTCGATTTCCTGACCATCCAGTTGCCATGGAGTTACTCAAACACGTTAGAAATCCAGTCGGTGCCCCCAGTGCTAATCGCTCCGGAGAACCGGCGGCTACAACAGCCATGGAGGCATATGAGCAACTGGGGGAGAAGGTTGATCTGATTCTGGACGCCGGACCGACGCCGCTAGGACAATCTTCCACGATTCTTGATTTGACGCAAGACCCACCTAGAGTCGTCCGCGAAGGGGCGATTCCAAAAGAGATTTTGATTCCTTAGTCATTCTGTGAGACAATAGAAAAAAATGAAGGAAGGTTAAGTCGACTGGATGAACCCAATCAAACGGATTCTTTTTGTCTGTACGGGGAATAGCTGTCGCAGTGTGATGGCAGAGGGGTTTATGAAAGCGAAGTTAGAAGAGAAAGGGTTGGAGGATATTGAAGTAGAATCCGCCGGCATCGCTGCCACCAACGGACTCAAAGCGACTCCCGAAACGATCACCGTCATGGTGGAGAAGAAGATTGACGTTAGTTCGCACCAGAGTAAACTGCTTACCCAGGAGATGATCGAGAAAGCCGATTTGATCCTGGTGATGGGGGAAATTCATCTGGACGAAGTCCTCTATAAAGTTCCGCAAGCGAAAGGAAAAGTTTTTCTCTTGAAATCATACGGGGTCAAATCAAGCCAGCCATCATCTGAAATCCCAGATCCCATCGGTAAACCGATGGAGGTCTACGAGGTTTGCCGTAATACCATCGAAGAAGCCATTGATCGCATGGTCGAGAAAATCATCAATAAAACATAGGAAAATCGGGGACGTCCAAGAAGGGGACACCCTTGCGTTGCAAACCTCACCAATTTTTAGTGAAATTGTAACCCTCCAGCAAGAAATAGAGGGCACATTAACACCAAACTTGCTATCATTATCCTAGCTGCGAAGACGAATCGTTTCGATGATTTAAAACCGTTAATTCCAAAGTTAACTAAGGTAGTCACGCATATCAAAGAAGGGTGAGATAGTCAGAGTTGGTTTGTAAGTGGAGATCAGGATGGTGGGCTCCATTTGGATTCATAATGATTGGAGAGAGTGGTACTCTGTATGAAAATCATCATCGGCGCTGATCATGGCGGGTTTGAGATTAAAGGAAAACTGGTTGCGTCATTACAGAAGCAGGGATACGCAGTCAAAGATGTCGGGACGTTTTCATCCGAGTCCTGCGATTATCCTGAGATTGGAGCTAAGGTGGCTGGAGGAGTCTCACAAAAGAAATTTGATCGCGGGATTCTGATCTGTAAAAGCGGTATCGGGCTTTCCATCGTCGCAAATAAGTTCCCTCATGTTCGGGCCGCACTCTGTCACGACGCGGAGGATGCAAAACTTTCCCGTAAACATAACGATGCCAATGTTTTGGTGTTAGGGTCACTCCAAGTCTCCGAGAAAAAGATTCACCAAGTCGTTCAAACCTGGCTAACGACCCCTTTTGAATCCGGCGGGCGGCATGAGCGACGAGTGAAGCAAATTGGAAATATCGAACAAAAGATTTTGACTAGGCGAACGCTATGAAAACGATTCTTCTTTTATCCATCTCTAACATTTTCATGACCATAGCTTGGTATGGTCACCTTAAATATAAAAACTCTCCTTTGTGGATAGCTATTTTAGTCAGTTGGCTGATTGCTGGTTTAGAGTATTGCTTTCAGGTGCCAGCCAATCGGATGGGACATTATCAATTCTCAGCTGCACAGTTAAAAACAATTCAAGAAATCATCACGCTAGTCGTTTTTAGTGTTTTCTCTGTTGTGTATCTCAAGGAAGATTTGAAATGGAACTACCTCGTTGGATTTCTAATGATCATCGGCGCGGTGGTTTTTATTTTTAAGAAATGGTAAGAAATATGGTATAATTCCTCCCTGTTATCTACTGATAGGAGCAATTCAGTGACACTACGAGAATCAGACCCAGCAGTTTATAATGCCATCCGCAAAGAGCTGTGGCGTCAGCATCAGAATCTTGAGTTGATTGCGAGCGAGAATTTTACAAGCCCTGCTGTGATTGAGGCGATGGGGACGATTTTAACCAATAAGTATGCAGAGGGCTACCCGGCGAAGCGATGGTACAGCGGATGTGAGTATGTGGATGAGGTGGAACGACTGGCAATTGAACGAGCCAAAGAGCTCTTTGGTGCAGAACATGTGAATGTCCAACCCCACTCTGGAAGTCAGGCGAACATGGCGGTACTTTTCGCCATGTTGGAGGTGGGGGATAAAATCCTCTCCATGGACCTTTCCCACGGAGGTCACTTAACACACGGCCACCCCAAAAATTTCTCAGGGAAGTATTTTAAGATCATTCCATATGGGGTTGACAAAAAAACCGAGCGGATTGATTACGATGCTGTCCTAGAACTAGCGAAAGAACATTCCCCCAAGTTGATTCTCGCCGGGGCGTCGGCTTATCCACGGGAGATTGACTTTAAAAAACTCCGCAAAGCCGCCGATAAAGTCGGGGCCATTTTGATGGTAGACATGGCTCATATTGCAGGATTGGTGGCGGCGGGATTGCATATGAGTCCGGTTCCTCACGCGGAGTTTGTTACTTCGACGACTCACAAAACACTTCGGGGCCCAAGAGGAGGGTTTATTCTCTGTCGGGAAGAGTTTGCCAAAAAAATTGATGCAGAGGTGTTTCCGGGTGTCCAAGGGGGTCCTTTGATGCACGTGATCGCCGGCAAGGCGGTCGCTTTTAAGGAGGCATTGACAAAAGAATTTAAACAGTATCAGAAACAAATCGTCCACAATGCTCAGAAATTAGCAGAGGAATTAGCTCATCGGGAATATCGAATTGTCTCAGGAGGGACTGATAATCATTTGATGCTGGTGGATCTTTCGGCGATGGGACTTACCGGCAAAGACGCCTCTCACTGGCTGGATCAGGAACGGATTACCGTCAATAAAAATCTCATCCCCTTTGATACCCAGAGTCCCTTTGTCACCAGCGGCATCCGGATAGGAACTCCCGCAGTGACGAGCCGGGGGATGAAGGAAGAGCAAATGGAACAGATTGCGATCCTGATTGAAGCGGTCATCAAAAGTCCGCACGATGCCGCGATTCTTCACCGCGTGCGGGAGCGCGTCTCTGAGATGACAGAACAGTTCCCGCTTTATCCGGAACTTCGAGCTCAATTCGGTCCGATACCAATGGATCAACAAAATGCGATGCCCCTTTTGCGGTCATAACGAAGACAAGGTTGTTGATTCCAGAGAAAGCAACGAGTTTGACGCTATCCGCCGCAGGCGTGAGTGCCTGAAGTGCGGCAAACGGTTCACTACATATGAGCGGAGTGAAGAAATTCCCTTGATGGTGGTGAAGAAAGATGGCAGAAGGGAACCGTTTGATCGAAAGAAAATATTGACCGGCCTGATGAAGGCCTGCGAAAAAAGACCCGTGGCTCTGGAAAAACTAGAGCTGTTACTGGACGAGATTGAAAGAGAGTTGCTTCGCCAGGACCAGAAAGAAATCAACAGCCGAAGGGTAGGGGAGATTATCATGGGGAAACTTCCCGCCATTGACAAGGTTGCCTACGTCAGGTTTGCTTCGGTGTACCGAGAGTTTCGGGACATCAATCAGTTCATGCAAACGTTGAAGCAAATGCTCTAGCAAAAAGGAGTAATCATGTCCTTCTGGAGAGATATTAAGAATAGCATCTTCAGTTTTCCTTTCTATAAAGAAGTGAAAGAAAGGCCTGTCTCTCGGGCTATGAAGTTCCTGCTGAGACTGGTAGTGTTGATGACGGTTTTAATTTCAATCCGTCTCAGTTTTGATGCTCTCTATTGGATTGAAAAAATCGGCACTTGGATGGGAGAATCACTGCCGGAGATTACCGTGACTCACGGAGAAGCAAGTTCTCCCGTGCAACAGCCCTATCAGGTTGAAGCGGAGGGGAAAAACTTTGTCTTTGTCCTTGACACCACTGGGGTCATTCAAGAAGTCCCTGCTCAATATCCTTCCGGTATTTTGGTGACGAAGAATCATCTGATTTTTAAAGAGAATGCTTTCCAGAAAAGAGAATATGATTTGGCTCAGCTGTCAGGAGTGGTACTGAATAAACAGACGATCCAAGGACTGAAGAGAACCCTTAAAATCCTGATGGTTCCGTTATTGGTCGTTGGACTATTCCTTTATCTCTTCCTTGCTCGCCTGATCCAGGTTCTTTTCTTCAGTTTGATTTCCATCGTCATTAATTTAGCGGGGGAGATCGGGCTTTCTTATCAGTCTATGTTCACCATCGGTATTTATGCTCTGGTTCCGTGTAGTTTGTTAGGGACATTAGTGGTGCTGATTGGAAAACCGCTTCTTTTATTCCCGGCGGTGTATTTATCCGGTTATCTGACTTATCTAGTTATTGGGATTTTACAATGCAAAAGATGATTAGAGATTCCTCATTTTCTTGTTGAAATAAAAGAGGATAGTTATTAAAATGGAGTCAAAAGAGGAGGGATGAGGGGAAATGGCAAAAATTGTCGAATTTGAAGTGGCAGCTCCTAGCGCTGAGCGTGTGTATCTCGCGGGGGATTTTAATAACTGGGATCCAAACTTGACCCCGCTGAGAAAAGAACGGGATGGAAATTGGAAAACCCGTCTCAAGTTGACACCGGGCCGATACGAGTATAAATTCTGGGTGGATGGGGAGTGGAAAGAAGATACGAAGAATAAACTCACTCATCCCAATCCGTATGGGACGGCGAATTCAATTCTTGAGATTCGCTAGATCGCTTTTGATGGGGGTTTTGTCGCGCAGTTGGGTGATCCATTGATTGAAGGCATCACCTTTCTTCTTCTCTAATAGACGTTTCTGGAAGTCTGCCTTTGCCTCATGGAATTGGTTTTCGTCAATCGGTATTTTCTTTTCAGTCCAGAAGAGGCAAAATCCGTCACTCATCTCAATCAGCGGCCCAAACTTTCCCTCCGGTGCCCCAAACGCGGCGTCCAGCAAGGCGGGCTGATAACCAAGCTGGGGAATGACTCCTTTGCGTATGAGTGGTTCGGTATGAGTGACGGAGAGACTCGCTTGATTAAAGGCGTCTGCTGGAGAAATTCCCGACTGAATTTTTTGCTCCAGCTCCTGATGGAACTGATTCGCTTTTTGTCGGGTCTCTTCTCTTTTTTTCTCT